>DRQB01000055.1 GCA_011330645.1 Campylobacterota bacterium
CCCGTATCTAAGCCCTCTTCCATCAACATAGAAGTCACACCTGTTTTTTCATCACCATTGAGCAGCGACTGTTGTACAGGAGATGCACCTCTATATTGTGGTAAAAGCGACGCATGCAGGTTGATACAGGGTGCAATATCTAGTATATTTTTAGGCAATATCTGCCCAAAAGCCGCCACGATGATAAAATCTGGTTTCTCTTTTTCTATAGCCTCAAAAATACCCTCTTCAGAGAGTCTACTTGGCTGTAATACTTTTATATCATGTTCTTCTGCCAAAACCTTCACAGGTGGTGGGGTCAAAACCTTTTTACGTCCTACAGGACGATCAGGCTGTGTTAACACCAATGATACATTCATATCTTCAGCATTCACTAAAGCCTCTAATATCTCTTTTGCATAATGGGGTGTACCCATGTAAACTATTTTATTTCTCATATATATTCTCTTATTTAGTTTGTTTAAAAAGTGTCCCACCCACATGCTTACCTTCAACAAGAAAAGCCTTCACATCACTAAGTTCAAACCCTGAAGCTAGAAACATCTCTCTACCATGTTTCATAAGGAAATCTGCCGATTGTAGTTTTGTAACTATGCCACCTGTGGCAAATGCGTTGTTGGGTGTATGCTCTGCCTCTAGTTCATCTTGTGAGATTTCAGAGACTACTGCACGACGTTTTGCATCACTGTATTGATTGGGGTCTTTGTCATAAAAGGCATCAATATCAGAAAGAATCACAAGCATCTTAGCATCAAAATAGTGTGCCACATGGGCTGAGAGTCTGTCATTGTCTCCAAAAACAAGTTCTTCTACACTCACGGTGTCATTTTCATTGATAATAGGCACAATATTGTTCTTTAATAATGTATCTATAGCTACTTTGGCATGTGCAATCTGCTCTACAACCTCAAATACATCAGCACTTAAAAGTACTTGTGAGCAAAGATGTCCAAACTTAGCAAACTTTTCTTGATACATTTTGAGTAAAAGAGGTTGTCCTATGGCTGCGAGTGCCTGTCTATTTGCAACACTGCTTCTATCTAGAGGTAAAAGTGTATGCCCTGCTGCCACAGCACCAGAACTTACCAATATTACTTCATATTTATGTGCTTTGAGTTCAGCAATCAGTTCAACAAGCGCCAACATCCGTGCTTTAGCGATAGCCCCATCTTGCGTCAATACATGAGAGCCTACTTTAATAACAATGCGTTGCGATTTCATCTTACGCTTCTTGTTCTGCTTCTACATTTTTCACAAAATCACCTATAGCATAGCGCAACGCTTCAGTATTGATATGGGCAACCGATGAGATGGGTAAAACAAACAATGGCTTTTCTTGTGGTAAGTCTATCCCAAAGTCAGTTTTAAATCCATAACTCACATAAGACATATCTGCTTTGTATTTGCCTAATGTGTCATTTGACTCTAGTCCAATATCATCTAAAAATGTTTGTGTCAATGTATTCACTTCATCTTGCGAAAGAGAATCTATCTTGGTAATAGCAATGGCATGTTTACGTGTAGCTAATGTCTCAGAATAACGCTGAAGCTCTACAAGCAGGGTCTCATACTGATATTTCATCTCTCTATAGTTTGCTGCATCTATCATAAGTAGTAAAGTTTTGGTTCTCTCGATATGTTTTAAAAACTCTAAACCAAGCCCTCTACCATCACTCGCACCTTCTATAATACCAGGAATATCTGCCATCATAAATGAATCAAAATCACCCACATGTACTACTCCCAGCTTAGGGGTAAGTGTTGTAAATTCATAGTTGGCTACTTGTGGTCTTGCATTTGACAGTGTTGCAATAAGTGTAGACTTTCCTACATTTGGATATCCTACAAGTCCCACATCGGCGATGAGTTTCATCTCTAAACGTACTTGTTTAGTCATACCTGGAAGACCTGGCTGTGCATACGTTGGTCTTTGGTTAGAAGAAGATTTAAAGTGCATGTTACCTAAACCACCTTTTCCACCTTCTAAAAAGAGTATAACATCCCCCTCATTGACTAAGTCCATAAGCTCTTCACCTGTCTCTATATCTACTACAGTAGTACCTGGAGGCACAGTAATCGTCATATCTTGACCTTTACGCCCGTAACACTTTCGCCCTTCTCCAGGACGACCATTCTCTGCTTTCATATGTTTACGTCCACGAAGCGCGGAGAGGGTATCTGTATTGTTATCTACTTTAAAAAATACAGCACCTCCACGTCCACCATCACCACCATCTGGACCACCATTGGCCACAAATTTCTCTGTCCAGAAAGAGATAGCACCTGCGCCACCTTTACCTGAACTAATCATCAGTTCTACACTATCTACAAACATCTATTTAACCTTTTTATCTATGAAAATTACTGTCACTATAACAATAATAAATGAATTACATGATTATATCTAAATTAAGAAAATTATTTGATATAATTTACCAAACAAAATATGTTAGGGAAATAATTAATGACATTTACAAAAACTATTTTACTGACAAGTACTATTTTCATATATAATGCTTGTACACCTAAAGAAATTCCTGCACATGAAGGTGGTTACTATTACCATGAGATTTACTTTGGTGTTAATTTAACAGATGCCTATAAAAAAGGTATTCGTGATGGTTGTACAACTTCTATTGGAACATATAAAAAATCACATTGGTTTTTTAAACATAAACAAGCATATGTCGATGGTTGGTTCTTAGGGAGAAATAAATGTCGGGATTTACTGAAAATTGATGAGAATGGAGATTTGATACTCTAAAGTATCGAGAAAGGATAAGCCCGAAAACTTCGGACTCATTCTAAATTATGCAGGTACTACTGAAACTTTTTTCTGACTAGCAGTTTTGTTATCAAACTTCACTACACCTTCAACAAGTGCAAATATAGTATGGTCTTTACCCATTCCTACACCATTACCTGGGTGAACTTTTGTTCCTCTTTGTCTGATGATAATGTTACCTGGGATAACTGCTTCACCACCAAATTTTTTAACGCCTAAACGACGTCCAGCTGAATCACGGTTATTCTGAGTGGATCCTTGACCTTTCTTATGTGCCATACTGTGCTCCTTCTTTTATTGTTTTAGCGTCTTACGCTATTTTAGTAATTCTAACTCTTGTAAAGTCTCTTCTGAAACCACGCTTGAGTTTTGAATCTTTTCTTCTTCTTTTCTTGTAGATGATAACTTTTTTATCTCTACCTTCATTGATTACTTCACCTTTAACCACTGCACCCTCTACGAAAGGAGTACCTACAGTTAAGTCACCATTGTCTACTGCAAGAACTTCTTTAAATTCTACAGCTGATTTTGGATCAAGACCCATGTTGTCAAAACAGATGATATCACCTTCTTGAACTTTGAATTGTTGACCACTTGCTTTAATGATTGCGTACATTGCAAACCCTTTATATCTATGTATTTTAAAAAGTTCGTGATTATACCCAAAACTATTTTAATCTAATTTTAAACCCATACACTATTTAAAGATTTAGCCTAAAAAGTATAATCTGCACCTGCAAGGGCAATACATTCTATCTCTACTAACGCATTCTTAGGTAATGTTTTTACTGCTATCGTACTACGTGCTGGTTTATGCATACCAAAGTAATGTGCATACACGTTATTCACCACTTCAAAGTCATTCATATCTGACAAATAGATAGTTGTTTTTATAACATCGTTAAAGTGTGCACCGGCAGCTTCAAGTACATAAAAGAGATTTTTCATGACTTGGTGTGTTTGATGTTCTACATTTCTCGTTTCCATAGTACCATCAGGCATTAATGCAATCTGCCCTGAAGTATAAATAAATCCATTTGCTTCAATGGCTTGTGAATATGGTCCTATTGCCGCTGGTGCCTCTTTTGTCTCAATAAATTTCATTTTTAAATATCTCCTGTTTTATATCAATGAATTTTGTTATTAATTGTGTTCATAGAACACATAAGATGTTGAATAGTCAGAAAACTCAAAATAAACTTTCTTTTCTCCTGCATCTTTTTTACCATTTAGATTTAAATCATCTATCCCATATCCATATCGGTATGGTCTTGATCCACCATCTGTTGTACCTTTAGCTGTAGAAAGTTTATCAATTTGTATAAACTTATGCACAAGTTTATTGCCCGCATAGATATCAAGCACCCCATTGGTTCCTGTCCAGTTTTGCAATGAACGACTCAGTGAATTTTGCGTCTCTTGTGTACATCCTGCAAAAAATAACATTAGTATAGATATCAATAATATTTTTAATTTCATAGTCTTCTCCTCAATTTTTAATATTGTAACACTATTAGGCTTTTGGCATTCCAAATTTCTGGGTAATAAGTTCACCTTCATCATCAAAATAGAGATAATACAACTTATCTTTCTTCACAGATAAGCCTGCAAGGTATCTTAATGCCAAGTTTGCCTGAAGCGACCCGATATGCATCACAATAGGTGCAGTAATACCACCGGGTTTATGATCTGAGATATTAAAGACTTGAAAGTTTGCCTCATCAAAGAAACAAACTTGTCCGTTGAACTCTTCGACTGAAGCATATACCCATGGGATTTTTGTTGCTTTGGCATGTTTGTCTATCTCTCCACGCACAGGCAGATTGTCTGTAGCATCTAGTATGAGATCATAACTGTTACCCATCTCTTTAAAATCTTCAAAACGCATATCAAAAGCCACTGCTTTGACAAAAGGATTTTTCGACTCCACAAGTGCACATACTGCTTTGGCTTTATTTTTGCCTTCATCATTTAGTGTAAAGGCTATCTGTCTGTGAATGTTATGAGAAGAGACCGTATCAAAGTCGACCATATGTATCTCACCTATACCTGAAGTTCCCAGTGCCATAGCAAGCGTACAGCCAAGTCCACCTGAACCGATAATAGCGATTTTCTTTTTCTCCAAACTCTGTTGAACATTAGAACCCCATAGTTGTATCTGTCTGTTAAAGTATTCTCTTTGTGTCATTACGCTTGCTCCTCTCTTAATTTTAATTCTCTCTCAAATCCCCATGCTTTACGATGTTCTGAAACCTCAGCTTTCTCTATCACTTCTACCAGCATAGACTCTTTATCTTCAAGCATCATCTCTACTTCACCCTCTGGGGAAACAAGCATCGTATCACCATAAAACTTCCACTTCACTTCATCATCACTATACTCACCCAGTCTATTGGCACGCAGTACGTAACATCCATGCAAAAAGGCTTTGGTTTTGATGATCTCTCTCCACCTGTTATGTGAGCCAAAAGTAGAAGCAGTAGGGAGTAAAACCAAATCTACTTTCTTTCGTGTCACCTGTTCCCAAAAAGGGTCAAAATGCAGCTCAAAACCAGCCATTACCATTACTTTAAAACCTTTTATAGTAAATGTCATTGCATCCTTCAAAGGTACTACTTTATTGGAAAAAAACTTCTTCTCATTCCAGTGTGTATAAGGAAGTAAAATCTGCTGTTCATAATAACGTGTATTTTTAGGTGTGATTTTCACAATGGTTTTGTAATACCCATCTTTTTTAGTAATGATAATAGGTGCCACAAAAATAATGTCATATTTAATAGAAAGATTTTTAAGTAGTTCAAGATGCTTAGTCGTTTGCGCTTTCACCATATTTGGAGCCATGGTTGCAAACTCTTTAAAAAAGTGGTTTAACACATACTCACCAAGAAGCATAACATCTGCTCCACGCTCATGTGCTTTTTTCAAGTAAAACTCTAGTCGTGTTGCATTCATACCAAGAGTTGGCAGTTGAAGTGCCGCAACGACTAGCTGTTTAGACATTAGTCACTCTCCACATTCTGGTTGGCTTGATCGATGATTGTTATCTTCGTTTTTGCCTCTTCTATCAGTGTTTGTGCTTCTTTAATGTTCTTTAAACCCTCTTCATAAAGCTTCACTGACTCTTCGAGTGTTATCTCAGGATCCATAAGCTTTTCAAGTAGCTCTTTTGAGTGTTCTAACTTCTCTTCAAATGTATTGTTCTTCATTACTCTAATACCTCTTTTATATGCGCTTCAAATTTATCTAACTCTACCAAAAAGGCATCATGCCCATAATCACTCTCTACTTCCAAGTACGTATGCTTCTGCCCATTACGTTCCATCATCTTTGCGATGTGTTCCATCTCCGAAGGGAAGAACAGATAGTCCGAAGAAAAGCTTATAAGATGCACATTGGCTTTGATACGGCTAATCGCATCATGTAAAGAGTCATATCCACGGCTCAGGTTAAACGTATTAATCGCTTTGACTATATAGAGGTAAGAAAGTGGGTCAAAAATACGCGAAAAATTGTTCGTATTATACTCCATATATCGCTCTACTTCATAACGTCCAAAGAGTTCAAAAAGACCATCATTATTGACATAGTTACGCCCAAACTTCTCATCCATAGACTCAGGAGAAAGGTAAGAGATATGCCCTGCGATGCGTCCAATAGCTAAGCCATCCAAGCCCTCTTCTTTAAAGTCATCTTTCTCATAGTTACCATGTTTAAAACGTGGGTCTCTGCGTATGGCTTCTACGGCTACCTTGTTAAAGGCTATCGTCCAAGGACGTGTTGCATACGTAGCTGCTAAAGAGATGATGTCATTCGCAAAATTAGGATAGTCCACAGCAAACTGCAACGCCTGCATACCACCCATAGAACCACCCACTACTGCCCGTACATGATGTATACCAAGATCAGAGAGTAGATGCATTTGCGCACGTATCATATCTTTGATGGTTACGACTGGGAATTTAAGTCTGTAAGGGGCTTGGGTTGTGTAGTTGTTACTCATAGGCCCGGTACTACCAAAACAAGAGCCTACAACATTTGTAGAGATGACAAAATACTTATTCGTATCTAAGGCTTTACCTTCACCGATGAGTCCATCCCACCAGCCAGCTTTACGCTCACCCTCATACACACCTGCAGCATGATGAGAACCAGAGAGTGCATGACAAACCAAAATGACATTAGACTTGTCCTCATTTAACTCACCATAGGTCTCATACGCTATCTCATAAGGCTCTAAAATACGCCCACTTTCTAGGTACAAAGGGGAGCTAAAATGGGCTGTTTTGGTTTCGATTTTCATTGGGTACTTTTGTGCTTAAATTTAATTGTAATATTTTATCATATTTAAACTTGTAGGGTGCGGTTGCTACCGCACCACATAATAAAATTCGAAAAAAAGAAAACTTTTGCCGTAAGGGCTATTAAAAAGGTGCTGTGGCAACAGCACCCTACAATTACCCTAAAGCTTTCCCCAAGTCATCTATCAAATCTTGTGTATCTTCAAGCCCAACAGAAAGACGTACAAGCCCACCAGGTACACCTGCATCTATTAGCTCTTGAGCAGAGAGTTGCTGATGTGTAGTACTTGCTGGATGCGTAATGATAGACTTACTATCACCAATGTTAACTACCAGTGAGAAAATATCTGTACTATCGGCTATCTTTTGTGCAGTCTCTTTGTCCGATACTTCAAATGAGAGTAGTCCTGAGTGTCCACCTTTGAAGTACTTTTGTCCTAACGCATAGTTAGCATCAGACTTCAGTCCGGGGTAGTTTACTTTTCCTACTTTTGGATGTGCTTCTAAAAACTCTGCGATGGCAAGTGCCGAACTTGAGTGCTGTTTCATACGTAGTGGCAATGTCTCTAAACCTTGTATATTTAACCAAGAATTAAATGGTGCAGGTGTAGCACCCAAGTCACGCAAAAGTGCCAGTCTTACTCTAAGCGTAAAGAGTGGTAAAGGTAAATCACTATACACAAGCCCATGGTAACTCTCATCTGGCTCATTAAAGTGTGCGTAACGTGGGTTACCTTTTATCTTCTCTACCAAGTCATGACGCTCTACAAGCATACCACCAAGAGCCGTTCCTTGCCCTATGGTGTATTTACTCGTACTATGTACAGTCAAGTCAACGCCATAATCAAACGGCTTACAAAGTATGGGTGTACCCACAGTATTATCTACACATGTCAAGATGTTATGCTTGTTAGCAATAGCCACAATCGCATCAAAATCTGCTACATCAATGCTAGGATTTGTGATACTTTCAAAAATGATGATTTTTGTCTTATCATCTACCAATGCTTCTATCTCATTAGGGTTACGTACATCAAAATAACGTGTCTCTATACCAAAACGTTTGATGGTATGCCCTGTAAGTGTTGTAGTCCCTCCATACACTTGTTTTGCCACGATGATGTTATCTCCAGCCTCAGCCACATTGGCAATGGCATAAAAGATAGCTGCCATACCAGATGCAGTAGCAATACCAGCTAGTCCACCTTCAAGTGCAGCAAAACGCTTTTCAAATACATCTGAGGTAGGGTTCATAAGACGTGTATAGATGTTCCCAAGCTCTTTGAGTGCAAACAAGTTCGCTGCATGTTCCGTGTCTCTAAACTCATACGCTGTAGTTTGGTAAATTGGTACAGCCATAGTCCCCTGTGCATCCTTCTCATATCCTGCGTGTATTGCTATTGTTTGTTCATGCATTATTATTCCTTTTTAATGTATTTTATCCGTATAGCTATTGTGTGCATTTAAAATTCTTATGATTACTATTTCTTCTTGCTTCACTATGTAAAATATCAAATAATTTTCATAGACAAGTACCCTGCAATCTTTATCTATCTTTTTTTGTTTACACTCTATCCCCATATATGGGTTATCTTCCAACAATGTTATAAATATATCAAGCTTATCTATATATTCAATAGCAGACATAGGTTTGTCTTCATAGATAAGTTGAAACAACTCAGCTAAGTCAGCTTCTGCCAACTCTGTATATCGAATGTTATACATATTTAGATTTTAAGTTTTTGAAAATTTCTTTATGCGATTTGGAACTCAGTTTAGAGTTTAAGCCTTTCTCTACCTCTTTATCTAAATGAGATAAGTCATCATTAGCTTCAGAAAGACTAGACATAAGTGTATTTATGATGAGATACCTATCTTTAGGGTTTAAAGTAAGTGCTTCATCTATGATGTCATTAATACCCATAAGTGTATCCTTTTATTTGCATTTAAAATATTATAACATAATTTGATTATTGGGTTATGCAGACATTTGTAATTTTTTTCAAGAAGCATTGTAGGGTGCTGTTGCTACAGCACATTTGACTAGTATCACAATAGGAGCTATTAAGAAAGTTAAAATTATTCTAAAAATTCAGGAGGTGAAATCCCAAATTTTTTAAGTTTTTTTGATTCTCTTTCGAAGACATCTTCACTTACCCAAGTACCTGTATATATATCAATACCATCTTTATTTATAATTGATAGACTCAAAAGTTTTTTTCCTCTATTGAGTGTTTCTTTAATGTGTATCTTTTTAAATTCATCTTTTGATCTTGCACTAGTACATCGCCAATAAAAACGTGGTTCATAAGGAATATCTATTATCCTTCTATTTCCAAGTGTATCCATTTCTATATATGCTGGATAAGATTTATGTCTTTTATAAAATGCACTTTTATTTTTAAATCTTGATTGATATTCTTTGCTAGATAACCATCGGGTGAACTTATTTTCTCTTTCCCCGATATGTGTAATATCTGTGGTACTTCCTTGTATAGACTTTGATGCAAGATTATTTTGGGAACTATTACACTTATTTATAGAAAATAAAATTACAATAATTGCTATTAGTATAATAATTTTTGCATTCATGTTATTCTATTTTCCTTTTGTTACTATCCGTGATAATTCGGAGATTCTTTAGTAATAGTCACATCATGCACATGACTCTCTTTAAGTCCTGCAGAGGTAATCTCTACAAATTCTGCTTTTTCCCAGAATACTTTGATACTCTCAGAACCACAGTAACCCATAGATGAACGAAGTCCACCTATCATTTGGTGTACTACGTCTGCTATTTTACCACGGTAAGGTACACGACCTTCTATCCCTTCTGGCACAAGCTTATCTGCTGCGGTTCCTTCTTGGAAGTAACGGTCTGTACTTCCTTTGGTCATCGCACCGATACTTCCCATTCCTCTGTACTCTTTGAACTGACGTCCATTAAAGAGTATCATCTCTCCTGGTGCTTCGTATGTTCCTGCAAGTGCAGAACCTAACATTACACAGCTACCACCCACTGCCAATGCTTTTGCTACATCACCAGAGTATTTGATACCACCATCAGCGATAACAGGAACACCTGCTTTATTGGCTACCTGTGCTACTTCATCGATAGCTGAAATCTGAGGTACACCCACACCTGCAACGATACGAGTCGTACAGATAGACCCAGGCCCGATACCAACTTTCACACCATCTGCCCCTGCGTCTATAAGGTCTTGAGCAGCTGCTGCAGTTGCAATATTACCTGCAATTACATCTACATCAAGCTCTTTTTTGATGAGTTTTACTGTATCTATGATACCTTGAGAGTGACCATGAGCTGAGTCAAGTACAATCACATCAACGCCCGCTTCTACCAATGCAGTAGCACGGTCAAGTTGCCCTACGCCAATAGCAGCTGCCACTCTTAAACGTCCA
>DRQB01000056.1 GCA_011330645.1 Campylobacterota bacterium
ATTGAAATTGAAAATGTTGTTTTTGATGCAGAAGAAGAATTTGAATCCGCTGTTGAAACCTATGCTGTTGGTGCAGCAGAAAAAAATATTGATTTGAATTATTATATGGATCCAACCATTGCCACAAAACTCAAAGGTGATCCCACAAAAATTAAAGAAATTATTATTAACCTTCTTTCAAATGCTATTAAATTTACAAGTTATGGTGGAGAAATCAACCTTACGATTAAAAAAACCCATGAAGAAGGTGATTTAAATCCTAAAATCACTTTCTCCGTACAGGATAATGGTATTGGTATGACAAAAGATCAACAATCACGTATCTTTGAAGCATTTTCACAAGCAGATGTTTCAGTTACCAGAAAATATGGAGGAACAGGACTAGGGTTAACCATTTCAAGTCAATTTGTTGAACTTATGGGAGGAGAGCTTAAATTGGAGAGTGCAAAAGACCAGGGAACAACCTTCTATTTCTCTTTGCCACTTGAAGAAATTATTTCCAATGAAGTAAACTATATTCATGCATTCAACGATATTACAATCGGGAAATATGAGCAAGATATTCCAACAAAACTTGACAATTATTTGGAAGATTACTTTAAATATTTTGGACCGGCAGTGAAACACTTTGAATCTGTTGGAGCCCTTAAAGAACTCATTGATAATAACATCTGTAAGAACTATTGGATTGATATAGATAAAGCAAAACAAAATATCTTAGATGCCATTGGGAATATGGATAAATCAAAACTTATCGTTATTGCAAATGTTACCAGTCGTGCTACAATAGAAGAACTCAAGATTGACCAAGATAATGTCATTTATAAACCACTCACTCTGAGTAAATTAAAAACTGTATTACTCAACAGTGCTGCTTCTAGTCCTCAGATTGTTGAGGAAGTACTTCCAATGCATGCTACAAAATTTGATGCAAAAGTATTGGTCACAGAAGACAATATTATTAACCAAAAATTGATTAAACGTATTTTAGAAGAACATGGTATTACTGTTGATCTTGCAAACAATGGTCTTGAATCATTTGAAAAACGCCGTGCCAATGACTATGACCTTCTTTTCATGGATATTCAAATGCCGGTGATGGATGGTATTGAAGCTACCCATGAAATTCTTGATTATGAGGAAGATGAAGAGATACCACATATTCCAATCGTCGCCTTGACTGCAAATGCACTCAAAGGAGATAGAGAACGCTTCTTAAACGAAGGAATGGATGAATATATTACTAAACCTATTGAGACAGCTGAATTGCTTTATGTACTCAATAAATTCTTATCACATAAATCAGATCTTGTTGTTTCCAATACTCCTGCAGAGACTACCAACACAAAACCTGTAGTAGAAGAAAAAGAAGTCATAGTAGAAAAAGTAATAGAAGAACCAATCACGATGGATGACAGTATCTCTTTAGATACAGATCAAGATGATGGGGCTATTGCCTTAGAAAGTGAACCTGCCGTAGAAGTTCCTAAGAAAATTTTAATCGCTAAAAAATTCTTACTTGAGAGAAGAGTTCTTGTAAAAGTAATAGAAAATCTAGGATATCCGTATGAATCCCTAGAATCGTTAGATAACTTTGAAACTGAATTGAATTCAGACAAATATGATATTGTCTTTGCCGATACAGACTTACTAACAGAAAATATCAGTCAATTACACAATAATCTTGATATAATCACGACAAGAAAATCTAAAGAAGAGATAGAAGATCTCATTCGTAGACAGAGAGGATAAACCAGATGGCATTAAAAGTACTCATAGTTGATGATGACTTTATTAACAGAAAATTATTACAAACACTTTTAAAGAAGAATACGAATGTTGTTGATATTCAAGAAGCTGAAAATGGCTCTGATGCATTAGACAAATTAAAAAAAGATTCAAGTATTAATCTGATTTTACTAGATATCATGATGCCTATCGTCGATGGTGTTGAGTTTTTAAAGATTTTTAGATCCGATATGGCTAATTCACATATCCCTGTGATTGTCCTTTCTACTGACGATACACGTAAGACTGAGGTTTTTGACAATGGTGCCAACGACTTCCTTAGAAAACCTATCAAAGAAGATGACCTCTTTAGTAAAATGGCACAATGGTCCTAAGTATTAAAAAGTAGAAATTGTGACACAGTCCAAAAGGGAGGTGTCACCTTATTTTACGAAAACTTCTTTAAGTACATCTTCAACTGTTGACACTCCAATAATAGTAATATTGTTTTTTACTTCATCAGGAATATCTTCTAAATCCCGCTCAACATTTTTTGCAGGTATCAATGCTTTGGTAACGCCTGCCTTGTAAGCCGCGATAAGCTTCTCTTTCAAACCACCTATGGGTAAGACTTTACCTGTTAAAGTGACTTCTCCTGTCATTGCCACTTTATTATTGATTTTTTGACCACTTAAGATAGATGCGATTGCAGATACCATGGCAATCCCTGCACTCGGCCCATCTTTGGGTGTTGCACCTTCAGGCACATGGATATGTAAGTCATATCTTTTATAAACTTCACTGGCATCTACAGTGATACGCTCTTCTCTCTCTTTCGCACTATGAGGAATAATAGATGGAGAAATAGCCAACTTTCCTTCATCAATAAGAATCTTAACTACAGAATGCGCTATACGGACAGACTCTTTCATCACATCACCAAGGCTACCTGTAAGTTGTAAAGCACCTTTCCCTCTTATTTTAATCGCTTCAATGGTTAAAACATCACCACCAACAGCAGTCCAGGCAAGTCCATTCACAACACCGACTTGTGGTTTGGCATGTACTGTTGAAATCTCAAATACTTTTTTATCAGTAAACTTCTCCAAATTCTTTTTAGTAATAGCAACCACATCTTTTGTTTTATTTTCTAAAAGTTTTCTAGCACTTTTACGCATAAGACCCGCGATACGTCGTCTTAAATTCCTTACCCCAGCTTCTCGTGTATATTCATCTATCAA
>DRQB01000057.1 GCA_011330645.1 Campylobacterota bacterium
TACTCTTTTTGAAGATGCAAAGGTAAATCTCTCCAGTACCCACCAGCAGGTACAAGGTCAAGTACTTTTTTCTTTTTTTCAGGATACTCTTGTCCTTGTGACAGAGGAACATCACAAGTAAAAAGTTCCCCTTTTTTAAGTGCATCTTTTAACGTATATAACTTGTCACTGGCTTTAGGCCATTCAAATGTCACTTTAGAAGCATACTCTTTTTTAATACCCACGATAAACACTCTCTCGCGCTTTTGGGGTACATGGTAATGAATAGCTTTAAGGACTCTAGGCTCTAAGACTTCATAACCCATAGACTCAAAAACCTCAACCATCGTTTGTAAGGTACGCCCTTTATCGTGTGAAAAAAGACCTTTTACATTTTCGGCTAAAAAGAGTTTAGGTTCACTCTCTTTAAGGGCACGTGCGAACTCATAAAAAAGTGTTCCACGGGTATCTTCCATCCCCATCTTTTTACCTGCATAAGAGAAGGTCTGACAAGGAAATCCCCCCGTAAGTACATCTACTTTTCCTTTGTAGGGTTTAAAATCAATCTGTCCTACATCACCATGTATTACATCCCAATGTGGTCTATTTTTTTTGAGTGTTTGTGTAGCATAACGGTCAAAATCATTGAGTAAAAGATGATGTAACCCTGCTTTTTCCATGCCCAGAGCCATACCGCCTGCACCGGCAAAGAGTTCTATGCTTTGGTATACGCGTAAAGGTTGTATGAGTGATGCCAAATGGTTTGATAGTTCTATAGTAGATTGTGACTCACCCATAATATCCCTTTTTTTAATTTAACATATTATACACAGTAAGTCGTTATAAGACAATTTTTATTGCAAATTGACATATTTTTATTATTTTTTACGTAAAGTTGAACAGGAGTCACCCTCACAATAACTCTTTTTTAACACAAACTTATAGACCAAGTCTTTCACAAACAGAATTAGACAAAAGACCCACAAGATATTCATAATAATATTGTCTTTATAGTCAAGTCCAAAGCGAAGCAATGGCCATCCAAAGAGAATGATGTATTTCATGTAGTAGAAAAAAAGAATGCCTACACCGTAGATCTCTTTAATAAATTTAGGCATTAAAGTTTGGGGTACCGTCTGACATGTGTGTGGCATTCTCTTTTTGGGCTTCAAGTTCGGCTTCATATGCCATAATCTGCATACGTACTTCGTTTATCTGTTCAGGAGTCACATTCTCTTCACTTGACCATGCAACTTCCACATCTCCTCCATACTCTTGCCCCATTGTCTCTATCTTTTGGGCATACTCATTGATATCCAAACAAACAACTCTATCTTCACTTTCTTCTTTCATCGTATCTGAAAGCTCTATGTACCAACGCCCTAATGGGTTAGACTTGATGACTGATTCTATGACTACCATCTAGTGCCCTCCATGAAAATCTTTTTTCTTCAAGTCACCATTGTACTTGATATCTCGGATATCGATATTTTCATTGGCAAGCACCTCAGGTACCACATCAGCTGCTTCCAACTCTTTAATAGCCGTGTCCAAATCTTCTTGATATGTTTGCATCATATCTGCTGCGAGTACTCCTTTTGTGGTTTGAATGCGAACGAGTTTTTTTATCTCTTCATCTACACCCGTACCTTCTAAGGTAACTATCATCTTGCCTTTTTCCTTGTCACCAAAATGATATTCACACACACCTGAAGCTTCCAGTTCTTCTTTTACTGCATCATAATTTTCTGGTTTTACTTGTACTACTATACTTGATATATTCATGCTTTCCTACCTTCTTGTTTTAAAATTTTAAATGTATTCAGGGTACTTTCCACATCATCACTACACTATTATTACTCGAAGCGAATACAGTATGTTCATCTTGGAAAATGATACTATTTAGTGTACTATGTTGCCCTTTAAGTTCTACTATTTTTGACTTGTCATTTCGGTTAAAGATGCTAATAGTATTGTCTTCATCCATGGTAAAAGCTACCATTTTGGCATCAGGACTAAGTCCTGTCGCATAGATGAAAAAATTACTTGAGATATAACTCCCTTTTCCTGTACTTACATCATACAGTGCCCCTCGTCTGTCTTGTCCTGCAGCACTCACCGTATCTTTTTTAAAATCTACCATATGTACATTGTCCAGATTTTGTCCCTGTAATACTTGAATGATTTTCCCTGTGAAGACTTCTACCACGTTTAGTACTCCACTTTCACAGGCAAAAACCACCTTCGTTTTATGCGCATTGAGTGCAAAATCAGAAAACTTAGACTCATTTAACTGTACACGATAAAGCTCTTTTTTACCCACAAGGTCATACAGTGCCACTTCATTACTCAAATATCCAAATAGCACATGACTTGCATCGATAAATCGTACCTTGACAAGCACTTTTTTGTCTTTAGCTGAGATAATTTGTGTGGTTTTACCTGCTTCGTGTATCCATACATTGACATAGCCCCCCTCTCCACTGTCACTAAGAAGTACATATCTATTATCTATAGCATCCACAGAAAAAACTTTAGGGGGCATCAAGTCACCCATAAAATCTTTTACTTTTGGTAAAGTAATCGTCTTTGTAAACTTTTTTTCTTTCAGATCATAGACTCTTAGAGTCCCATTATCTGTACCTATCACCAAAGTATGATGATGCAAAACCATGTCTTTCACACTTGCATTGACATCCAATTTCCAAGTAGGCGTTAACACAGGGGCTGCATATACACCAAGTACCGTTACTATGAGAAAAAGAAAATATTTTATCATGCCACTAAACTTTCTACAATCTCTAAGACCATCTTTTCAATAGCTTCATCTTCCAAATCTGTTTGAATACCGTACAAATCAATTTCAGAGAGATAAAAAAGTGCCACGTCCTTGTGTGATTCTAATTTTTTGATAAACTCTACCATGATTCCTTCTCCCATAGCATCTTGTAATCTTTGGGTAATATAAACCAGATAATTATAATCCTCTGGGTCTATCGCATCAAATTCATCTGAATCAACATCGTTAAAATTTTTATCGACGACAACAAGATAGCGTACTTCATCTACCTCCTCCGTGAGTTTAGAAAAGAGGTGTGGATACTTTGATTTTAGCTTCAAGAAAGCTCCTTTATTATTGTTGGTGTAAAATCTATGGCAAGGGTTGGGCATCTACCCAAACAAAACCCACATCCTGTACATTTATCCATATCTATCACAGGATTAAACATCCCATTAAAGAGTATAGCATCATCAATACAAGGCTCTTTACATGAGAAGCATATCACACCATTATGTGCGACACATCCTTCGGTGCTTATGCGAAATATGGCATTGAGTTTTTCTGAGGTATGTGTATGTTCAAGACTGAGTACATTCACCTCACAAGCATTGGCACATTCTTCACAAAATGTACACCCACTTTTTACAAAACTAAGCATAGGAGTACCATCATCTTGTATCACAATAATCTGTTCATCACAAGAAGCCACACATGCTTTACTCTCACATGCCACACACTCACTCTGAAAAAAAGATTCATTTAAGCCATAAGGAGGTCTCACCACTAAGGGTGAGCTTTCCTCTGCTGGGGTCACTGACTTTCTAAAAACATTCAGAAAATCTCGACGCCCTGCTTCCCTAGCCTTTTCTTGCACTATTCAACACCTTCATTCATCGCATCTGCTAGCGAAGAGTGTTCTTTATAAACTCCACCTCTATAATCTGGCTTAAAGGTATTTGCCACATCTGTTTTTACTTTGGCTTGTGGTGCATGACATTGTGAACAGTTAAAACGTCCTTCGTACAATGTTTTCATTTTTTTTGCTTTAGCCAACTTTATATCTGAAGTATTTCCCAAATCTTTACCTAAAACTTTACCTTCTTTAATGACCTTACCATCTTTCATCACAGTATCTGGTCTGTAGTTTGTAAAATGTGAAAGAGGGATAGGGGTTGCGCCTACACTTTTAGCTACCTCTGGCAAGTGACAACCAAGACATTGATTATTTTCTCTGGTGATAGGCAGTAATCCTTCTACAGAATGAGGAATCATCGGGGGTGCATCTTTATAGGCTCTTTCAAATTTTGTTGAACTCCCTGGTGCTGGTCTGCTGTAGTCTGTTTTAACACCTGTAATGCCATCTTCACTATAAAGGTCTGTTTTTCTAAGACCCAATGCTTTTTCAGACACCGTATTTCTATTCCCTAAGTCTTCTTGTTCAATACGAATCTCATCTGAAGCATCGGCATTGAGATCAATATATGTACCTCCAGCTGCTGCTACAGCTGCTGCTGCTGCGTGTGTTGTGGCTTTTTCTGTTGGGGTTCCGTGTCCTATTTTCATGAGTAAAGAGATGGCTTCAATATCAGAATCTTTCAAATCTTTCACCTGATTGACCATAATCTGCTTCATCGCTCCACCATAGGTACCTGCCTTATATCCTTTCAATGCATGCACAATATCTTTCAGTGACATATCTTTGACTATTTTGGACTTACCCATAGCTGATTTTTCAAAATGCTGCCCGTGACACCCTGCACATACTGCAGTACTTGCAGCATAAGAACTTGTTGAGGCAAGTAAAGCCCCTAGTGCTACTGTTTTTACTATTCTTTTCATTATTTATTTCCTCCATTTACAAAATTTCTAATTCCAAATTCCAATGCATCATCATTGCACACATCCACACATCTACCACAGTTGGTACATTCCCCATCGGTTACAGCAATGCTTGACTTATTTATCATATGTAACACCTGATTTTCAGGACATACGACTTTACAGTCCATGCAGTTTGTACAGTTCTCATGGTTATGCTTTACTCGTATAAGACTTTGACTTCCTATCACAGAGTATGCAGCACCCAAAGGACACAAATGTCCACACCATCCATTCTTTACCCCAAAAAGGTCAAAAAGAAAAATAGCAAGAACAACTGCCCCACCCATACCAAAACCAAAAACGATACCTCTTTGCATAATGGTAATCGGAGAAAACACTTCAAACGCAGCCACACCAACCAGTGCTGAGACAATGAGACCTACCACCATAAGCCAATATCTAGCACTTCGTTTTAAAAAACGATAATTCACCTCTTCTTTGTCAAGGTTCAATTTACGTCTAAGCCAGTTTGCCAAGTCTGTCACCATGTTAATAGGACAGACCCAGGAACAAAATGCACGACCACCTACCACAAAGTAAAACAGTGTGATAATCGCTGCACCTAACAGTACATCAGAACCTAAAACAAATCCTGTTGCCAATACTTGCAAGGTATTGTACGGATCCGCTAAAGGGATAATGCCAAAGAGCATGGAAGTACCAAAAGTGCCTTCCAAGATATGCCAACCATAGGCATTAGCAGCAAAGTATAAAAACAAGATACCTATCTGTGTTGTCCGTCTAAGGA
>DRQB01000058.1 GCA_011330645.1 Campylobacterota bacterium
AAAAGGGAAAGTACGCTTAGCACTCAACGCTTTCAAATACGCTTTGAATGCCTCTAGCTTTACCGGTACACGTTCACTTGTAATATGTGGCTGAGAGAACTCCCCATCTATATTTCCATCTTCTTCTATACCCATATAGGCTAATACTTCTTCTATCTCTTTAGGCTTCCAGCCTTTCTCTTTGAGTGCTCTTTTAAGTTTTGTATAGTCATAAATAAAATATCCTCCCTCCTCTCCATCTGAGTCTGCATCACTGGCACTCAGGTAGACGCCCTCTTGCATATAATTTTTCTCCATCTGGGCGATACTCTCATCTATCACTTTTTTATAAAGTTTTTCTCCTGTCATTTCATATAGTGTGACATACACAGTGATAAGTTCTGCATTGGTATACAACATTTTTTCAAAATGTGGTATCTGCCACGCCTCATCGGTGGTGTATCTGAAAAAACCTCCTCCTATCTGGTCATAGAGTCCCCCTTGTGCCATTTTTTTGAGTGTCTGTTCTGCCATAAAAAATGCTCTCTGGTTCCCATCTAGTCTATAGATATCCAATAAAAGTGCCAACTTGGAAGATTCAGGGAATTTAGGGCGTTTTGCAAAGCCGCCGTGGGTGCGGTCAAACTCTTTTTCTATCTTCTTTACCACTCGTTGCATAATATTACTGCTTAGTTTTGTCTGAAGCGTCTTTTGTGTGGCTATATTCTTGTATTGTTCTATGGCTTTTTGAAAGGCACTACTCTCTTTTGTCAAGCTCACAAAAGAAGGTAAGAGATTGAGTAAGCCCTTGGAGCCATACCCCTCCTCTTTAGGGATATAGGTTCCTATGAAAAACACCTCTTTATCTGCGGTCATAAAAATACTCAGTGGCCACCCTCCACGCTTACCATAGACATCTCTATAGATTTTCTGATATTTTTTATCTATCTGTGGATATTGTTCCCTGTCCACTTTGATGGAAACAAAATCTGCATTAAGTAATTTTGCTACTTCTTCATCTGTAAAACTCTCTGCCTCCATTTCATGACACCAGTGACAGGTACTGTACCCAATAGAAAGAAATATCAGTTTATTTTCTTTTTTGGCTTTTTCAAATGCCTCTTTCCCCCAAGGGTACCAGTTAACAGGATTGTGTGCATGTTGTTGTAGATAGGGAGAGCGTTCTTTTATAAGCGCATTTGTATACGGATGCTCTGCCCAAAGCAAACTTGACAGAAATAAGAAGAAAAATAGTTTTCGCATCTTTGACTCTTTAGTGTATAATAATTTTAATATACCATAAAGTGATACCTATGACCAAACAAGAAAAACAAACAATCAAAGAAAAAATAGAAAATGACATATGTATACTCACAGAACAGATAGGTGACTTAGAAGAGAAAGTCAAACCTATCTCTCCAGACTGTGGACTAGGGAGACTCACTCGCCTAGAAGCTATGGGCGAACAACATGTCAACAACAAAGTCCTAGATGAAGCAAGAGTCAGACTCACACGCCTTAACAATGCCTTGCAACGCATAGATAAACCGATGTTTGGTATTTGTATAGAGTGTGAAGAGAGTATCGGGGTTGGACGTATGTCTGTACGTCCTGAAAGTGTGAGATGTGTGGAGTGTGCGAACTAAAGACTCTCTATATTACCCACAACCTTACCCACAATAGTCACCTCCTCAGGAGCGATAGCCTGAGGAGGATACATGCTGTTATCTGAAATAAGTTCTATCATCCCATCTGCACGCTGTTGAATACGCTTAATAAAAAGCCCTCCATTAGTAGAAGCAATGAAAATACCATTTTTATTGATATTGGTTTGTTCTCTATCTACAAATACAATACTTCCATCCTGTAATGTCGGCTCCATTGACTCTCCATCTACATGGATGGCTTCGAGTTCAGTGTTTCCCATGCCTACCATATTGTGCATAATTTTTTCATCGATACTGATAGTCTCATAATTTTCATCAAATACCTCTGCACCTCCACCAGCAGATGCGCGAATATCAGAAAAATACCGTACCTGAAAAAACTTCTCAGTCTCCTCTTTAAGCATATCTACTGCTTGATCAAAGAAGAGCCAGTTGACCGATATCTTCTTCAATGCACAAAACTCCAATATCTCTGCATAGGGAATAGAGTTTCTTTTTTTCATTGAAGCAAAGGTACCTTGCGGTATCCCTAAAGCTTCTGCTACATGTTTATCAAATACTTTTTTCCCAATACTACTTTCAGAAAGCACATCTTTGAGTTTATCTACTATATCGTTCAAATTCATCATTTTATACCCTTTTTAGTATATATATAGGTAATTATATGCTAATTTCCTTAAAAATATGTCAATATGCAATATTTTTTAACTAATTTTGTATTTTTATGTATTATTTGACATATTAATACTTAAAGGATTTAAAATGAGTTATTCACTAAACAAAGAATTATTAAGTTATGCAATGAAAATGGGATGTAAAACAGCAGGTGAATTTGCTCTGTTTTTAAAAGCAAGAGAATCTATCCTCTCATTGTAGAGGTAGATTCTATATCTACCTTTTTATTAGCCAAAAAGTAAAACACTTACCTCATCGCCAACTTCTTTAGATGTATCATCTTCAGAAGTCACAAGGAGTGCAACATCTCCAAGCATATTGGTAAGAATAGCAGAAGAGCCTACCTTTTTCCCTTTGAAGTCTACGTAATATTCACCTTGTAGCAAAGATACATTACAAGCTGTAAACTCTGCCTTTTTGGCACGTTTCACAAAAGGCTCTTTGAGTTTTGCTTTTACTTTATGTAAACTACACTTGCCTTGTTGTAACTTTTCTATGAGTGGTACGAGATAAAGCAAGGCAGTCACAGTTGAAGAGTATGCAAAGCCTGGTAGACCAATGATAAATTTATCATCCTTACGCGCTACCATAAT
>DRQB01000059.1 GCA_011330645.1 Campylobacterota bacterium
ACTCTCTACCATAAGTGGTGAAGAGCGTCATGGGATTGTACACCGTATAGACAAAGAGACTACGGGAGCTTTAGTAGTGGCTAAGACCAATGAGGCTCATGAGAAGCTCAGTGAACAACTGCAAGACAAGAGTATGGGACGTTACTACCTAGCACTGATAGACTGTCCACTGAAAGATGATACTGTCGTAGATAAACCTATAGGAAGAAACCCAAAGAATAGACTTAAAATGGATGTTGTACCGCATGGAAAACCTGCTAAAACAGCTTTTGTAAAGTTGGCACAAACAGCCTATGATGTAGAACTTATAGCTGCCAAACTCTTTACAGGACGTACCCATCAGATACGTGTACATCTCAATACATTAGGACGTCATATCTTGGGTGATGATTTATATGGGTTTAAGACCAAAAGAGATAAAATACACCGAGTTAATCTGCATGCATATCTACTATATTTAGTCCATCCTAAAACGGGTGAAAAAATGGAGTTTGTAGCCCCACTTTTTGATGATATGACAACCTATATAACCAAATACTTTGACGAAGGTGAAATCAATGAAAAAATCAACCCTCTTACTATGGACACTCTCTTTACTCGCTTTTAACGGATGTGGCGAAGGCATCAAAGGATTGATGATTTATGATACCGATCCGACATTAAAAACCATTACACAGGTAAGAGCCTTGCCGATGCAAAATTCTGTAGGCTTTGAATGGAAAAAAATAGAAGATTATCGTGTACATGGTGTCAATATCTACAGAGGTAAACCAAGTACCGGAAATCAGAGTTTTAAGCGTATAGGTTCAGCAGGGAATCGTTATGCAACACATTTTGTTGATACACATGTTAAACCAAATACTACCTACTTATATACATTCACTACTTTCTCTCTTGGTAAAGAATCTAAACATGGTGCAGTACTGAAAGTAAAAACAAGACCTGCATTAAATGGCGTTTCTTTTGTAAAAGCATATAGTGTTGCCCCAGGTGTTGTGAAATTGCTCTGGGCACCGCACAATAATCAAAGTATCAATAAATATGTTATAGAACGTTCAGTCAATATGGGACCATGGAAATATATGACACAAGTTGATGGACAACTTATGGCAGAATATATAGATACTTTTGTACATGCTGGCAATAATTATCGTTATCGTATTATTGCAAAAAGTTATGATAACATTTCAACCAAACCAAGCCAAGTTACTACCATAACACTATAAGAGAGTAAGATGCCACATTTAAAAGTAAAACCTTTTGACAGCACTGTCATAGCACAATCTTTAGTGAAAAGTAAAATGATGACACTTCAGGCAAAATCATTAACAAGTGATGATGAGCTTATCGGGGTAGAGCATAGTGGTGAAGAGTTTTTACTACAACTTAAACCGGATAATAAAGCCACACTGTTAAAGTATGATAAAGTAACAAGACCTTTAAAAGTGAATTTACTTAAAGAAGCTTTAGCCGCAGTTTCAGATGAACTTGGTTTAGATATATTGAGTTCCAATATTGCATTGTCTCCTACTAAGCCAACCTTGTCTTCAGAGTATTTTAAAAAGATAGAAGATTTTGAAAATATTACTTTTCCTAAAGCCAAAGTTTCTGTTGAAGTAGGATTTGGTTCAGGTAGACATCTGCTCTATCAAGCAGAAAAACATCCTGATACCCTTTTCATAGGATTAGAGATACATACCCCTTCTGCACAGCAAGTACTCAAACAAATAGAACTTCAAAATATTGATAATATTTGGGTAGTAAATTATGATGCACGGCTTTTTTTAGAAATGTTACCCTCCAATATTTGTGAACAAATTTTTGTTCATTTCCCTGTCCCTTGGGATAAAAAACCTCACAGACGTGTGATTAGTCCTTCTTTTCTTGATGAATCTATGAGGGTGTTGGGCAAAGGCGGACGCTTGGAACTTCGTACAGACAGTGACAAATACTTTTGGTACTCTTTGGAAACTTTTTTTTCTGTGCCAAAAGTAGAAGTAGAAGTACGAAAAAACGAAGCGCTAGAAGTCACTTCAAAATATGAAGCACGTTGGAAGAGACAAGAAAAAGATATTTACGACGTATATGTCAAATGTACTGAACAATCTCCTGAAAAAAAATTAGCACTTGATTTTAATTTTAATATTGTAAAATATAGAAACAACCTTGAAAAGGATTTACCTAAAAAAGCTTTAGTATTTGATGGGTACTTTGTTCATTTTGAGAGGATATTTAAAACAGAAGATGAAAGACTTCTTATTAAATGTGCTTTTGGTAGTTTTGACAGACCAGAACATAAATATATACTTTTAGATAAAACGTCTTGTCGTTACTTTGTCTCACCTCCCGTGAAGACAGCAGTCAATTACGAGGCACACAAGAAAATCATGGAGTTACTTAATGTCTAATGTTATCTCTGCTTCTGGACTAACCCTTGCGTATGATGATGGGGCGAAAGAGATTATAAAAAATGCCACCTTCAGTATTAAGAAGGGTGAGTTTGTTTTTATTACAGGACCTAGTGGTTCGGGTAAATCGACCCTGCTTAAGGCGCTCTATGGACAGCTAAAAGCAAGTGAAGGAAACCTTGTTATCGGTGGGCTTGATTTGGCAACAACACGACCAAGTAAATTACAGGAACTTCGAACACATCTGGGTATTATTTTTCAAGATTATAAGCTTGTCAATGAATGGACTGTGGCAAAAAATGTGGTGCTACCTTTGATGATAGCAGGATATTCAGTTGATGTACAAAATACACAGGCACAAAGACTTCTCAAACATGTCAAACTTTCAGAACATGCAGAGAAGTATCCTCTGGAACTTTCAGGGGGAGAACAGCAGCGAGTAGGTGTCGCACGTGCTTTGGCAAAAAACCCTGTAGTCATCTTAGCAGATGAACCAACAGGAAATCTTGATGATTATTCTTCGAATGTGATTTGGGATTTGATGGAAAATGCATGTCAACAATTAGACACAACTGTACTTGTGGTTACACACAAAATACCTTCTATCTTTTCTTTGCCATATAGACATTTTATTATAGAAAATAAGGGCGTTTATGAAGTTCATTAAAAACCATCTTATGTTCATTTTACCACTGATG
>DRQB01000060.1 GCA_011330645.1 Campylobacterota bacterium
AGTGGTGATATCACTGCTAAAGCAAGTGTTAGAGCACTACTTAAGAATCTTCCAAGATCTGCAGGTAGAAACAGTAACGGTAGAATCACTTCTCGTCACAGAGAAGCAGGTGCTAAAAAACTATACAGAATCATTGACTTTAAAAGAAATAAATTTAATATCGAAGGTACTGTTGCAACTGTTGAGTACGACCCGTACAGAAACTGTAGAATTTGTCTTATCAAGTATGTTGATGGTGACAGAAGATACGTACTTCAACCAAAAGGTCTTAATGTAGGTGATAAAATCATGTCTGCTGAGTCTGGTCTTGACATCAAAACTGGAAACGCAATGAAATTGATGAGTATCCCTGTAGGTACATTGGTACATAACATTGAAATGAGCCCAGGTCATGGTGGTCAAATCGCACGTTCAGCGGGTGGTTATGCACAAATCATGGGTAGAGATGGTAAATACGTTTCATTGAGACTTCCATCTGGTGAAATGAGATACGTTCTTGGTGAGTGTTTAGCAACGATCGGTGCAGTAGGAAATGAAGACTTCTCTAACATCGTTATCGGTAAAGCTGGACGTTCACGACACCTTGGTATCAGACCACAAACACGTGGTTCTGCGATGAACCCAATCGATCACCCACATGGTGGTGGTGAAGGTAAAACAAACTCAGGTCGTCATCCGGTATCTCCATGGGGTATGCCAACTAAAGGTTATAAGACTCGTAAGAAAAAAGCTAGTGATAAGTTAATTATCTCTAAGAAGAAAAAGTAAGGGGCTAAGATATGGCAAGATCGACAAAAAAAGGTCCATTCATCGATGGTCACCTAATGAAAAAAGTATTAGCAGCAAAAGAAGCTGGAGATAAGAAACCAATCAAAACTTGGTCAAGAAGATCTGTGATCTTCCCTGAGTTTATTGGTTTAACAATCAATGTACACAATGGTAGACAATTTGTACCAGTATTCGTAACAGAGAACCACGTAGGTTACAAACTTGGTGAATTTGCACCAACTAGAACATTTAAGGGCCACAAAGGTTCTGTTCAGAAGAAGGTAGGTTAATATGAGTAGAGCATTATTAAAATTTGTAAGAGTATCTCCTACAAAAGCTAGACTTATCGCTAGAGAAGTACAAGGGATGAATGCTGAACTTGCACTTGCAGCGTTAGAGTTTATGCCTAACAAAGCAGCAGGGATAGTATCTAAAGTGATTGCTTCAGCTGTAGCAAATGGTGACTATGAACCTGAAGAAGTAGTGATTACTTCATGTAGAGTAGATAAAGCAGCAGTAATGAAAAGATGGAGACCAAGAGCGAGAGGTACGGCTTCACGTATCATCAAGCCAACGGCACATATCTTAGTAGAAGTAGGGGTGGCATCTGTTGAAGCGGAAGCACCAGCTAAAAAAGCGGCACCTAAAAAAACAGCGGCAAAATCAGCACCTAAATCAGCAGCAAAAGCTGAAACTAAGGGTGATGATTTAACTAAAATCGCTGGCATTGGTAAAGTGTATGCAGGTAAGCTTAATGATGAAGGTATCTTCACATATGCAGATGTTGTAAACATGACACAAGCACAAATCGATGTGATGGAAGAAAAGTACACATTTAAAGGTGACTTTAAAGATGCTATCGCTGATGCGAAAAACTTCGTAAACGGAAAGGACGCGTAATGGGTCAAAAAGTAAATCCTATAGGTCTTAGACTTGGAATCAATAGAAACTGGGAATCAAGATGGTTCCCAGCAAAAGGAAGAACTGCTGATTTTATCGCTGAAGATTACAAAATCAGAAAATTCCTAAAAAAAGAACTTTTCTATGCCGGTGTTTCTAACATCATCATTGAAAGAACTGTTAAAAAATTAAGAATCAACATCGTGACTGCTAGACCTGGTATTATTATCGGAAAAAAAGGTGCAGATATTGAGAAATTGAAAGCAACACTTATCAAAATGCTTGGTAAAGATGTAGCAATTAACATTAAAGAAGAAAAACGTCCACAGGCTTCTGGTCAATTGGCTGCTGAAAATGTTGCAACACAACTTGAAAGAAGAACTGCATTTAGACGTGCGATGAAAAAAGTAATCCAAGGTGCACTTAAATCAGGTGCAAAAGGGATTAAAGTTTCTGTATCTGGTAGACTTGGTGGAGCTGAAATGGCTAGAACTGAGTGGTACTTAGAGGGTAGAGTTCCTCTTCATACGCTTAGAGCTAAAATCGATTATGGTTTTGCCGAAGCGCATACTACTTATGGAATCATTGGTATCAAAGTATGGATCTTCAAAGGTGAAGTTCTTGCGAAAGGTATCCAAGCTGAGCCAAAAGAAGAAAAAAGAGAAGGTCGTAGACCATCTAGAAAGAGAGGTGAATAACAATGTTAATGCCTAAAAGAACCAAATGGAGAAAGCAACAAAAAGGCCGTAATCGCGGTAAGTCTTTCAACGGTAATAAAATTGAATTTGGTGATATTGCAATCAAAGCAGTAGAAGCAGGAAGAATTGACTCACGTCAAATCGAAGCTGCACGTATTACAATGACAAGAAAAATTAACAGAACTGGTAAAACTTGGATTAGAGTTTTCCCAGATAAGCCTCTTACAGCTAAGCCACTTGAAACAAGAATGGGTAAAGGTAAAGGTGCTGTTGATAAATGGGTAATGAATATTAAGCCAGGAAGAATTGTTTTTGAAATGGCTGGTGTTGAAGAGACGCTTGCTAGAGAAGCATTGACACTTGCAATTCATAAAATGCCATTTAAGTGTAAAATCATCGCTTTAAAGGATACAAATGAACTATATTGATATTAAAGACAAAAGCGAAGCTGATTTAGTAGCTATGCTTAAAGAGAAAAAACTTGAGTTGTTTACATTAAATGCAAAGCAAAAGACAATGCAATTAACAAACACTACTGAGTTAAGAGTAGCGAAAAAAGATATCGCTAGAATTCAAACAGCTTTAACTGCTGTTAGATCGAAGTAAGGGGTCATTTATGCCAAAAAGACAAATAACTGGTACTGTGATTAAAAAGGCTGGAGACAAAACTGCTACTGTTTTAGTAGAAAGAAGAGTA
>DRQB01000061.1 GCA_011330645.1 Campylobacterota bacterium
AAAAAGAGTCTGCCTTAGTTTCCAGTAAGGAAGAAATTATCTACCGTTACTGCAAAGAGATTTCGGCAGTGTTTTTTAAGTGGGAGCGTTTTTTAGCATTTATCAATAAAGAGTATGACCGTTTTGACCATTATCAAGCCAGAGTTAGTTTTGCCAGAGCTAAAGAATATGAGTTTATCTTACCAAGTAAATCCAAACGTATTAAACTCGAAGGTTTTGCACATCCTGCCATAGAAAATCCTATCCCAATTTCTATGGACTTGAAGAAGCAGATTATGTTGGTGACGGGAGTCAATGCTGGGGGTAAAACGATGTTATTGAAGTCTATGCTCTCAGCGGTATATATGTCTAAGTATTTGCTCCCTTTTAAGTGTGATGCAAGCAAAACTGAAGTGGGACATTATAAGAGTATAGAAGCAGTCATAGACGATCCTCAGTCAGTAAAAAATGATATCTCTACCTTTGCAGGACGTATGCAGGAGTTTGCTAAACTCTTTAACAAAGAAGATGCCATTGTCGGCGTAGATGAAATAGAGTTGGGTACAGACTCTGATGAAGCAGCAAGTCTCTTTAGAGTGATGTTGGATGAACTTCGTAAAAAAGGTATCAGCTTCATTGTCACTACGCACCATAAGCGTTTGGCATCACTTATGGCAAGTGATGATGAGGTGGAACTTATCGCAGCACTGTACGATGAAGAACGTCGTATGCCTACCTATACTTTTTTGCAAGGAAGTATAGGAAAGTCTTATGCTTTTGAAACAGCACAGCGTTATGGTGTCCCTGTGGCTATTGTCAATCAGGCTAAAAAAGTGTATGGTGAAGACAAAGAAAACCTTAATGAACTCATAGAAAAATCTACTTCACTAGAACGTGAAATGCGTACAAAAATAGCCAAAATAGATGAAGAATTAAGAAGTGTTGAGAAGAAAAAAATAGAACTTGAAGAGGAAGAATTTAAGCTTCAAGAGAGCCATAGGAAAGCGATCGCTACACTTGAAAATCGTTACAATGCTGCGACTAAAAAAGCCCGTGAAGCATTGAAAGCAAAAGAGTCGACAGAGGGAAGAAGACTGCTCAATGTCGCACATCAACGTAAAGATTTTAAACAAAAAGAATTAGCTAAAATAGAAGAAGAACCACTAAAAGAAGGGGATAAAGTAAAATATCGGTCTCATAAGGGAGAATTGGTTTCACTTCGTGGTAAAGATGCAACTATTCTTGTAGATGGTCTTAAAATGCGTGTACCCCTTTCTCAACTTAAACGCCGTGGAGATAGCCCACAAGTAAAACTCAAACCAAAATCAAGAACACCAAAAGTAGATGTCAATGTAGAAAAATCAGGTGCATCAGTCTCTGTGAAGTTACTTGGAATGTATGCAGATGAAGCCATAGACATAGTAGATAAGTTTCTCTCTGATGCATTGGTAAATAATTTAAATGAAGTGCAAATTATTCATGGTACAGGGGGAGGTGTTTTATCTAAATTGGTGAGTGAGTATTTGAAAAAACATCCTAAAATTCATAAGTTCTATAGAATGCCGGGTAACTTAGGCATCACCGTGGTAGAGTTGTAGCTAAATTTTAACTCTAATGGGTATAATATATGCTAATTAATTTTGACCTAGGAGAGTGCTGTGAATATTGCAGATGTAAAACGAGAGTTAAGTGGTGATGAAAAAGTACTTGAAAGTGCTTTTAAGTTAGAGACACTTTATAAAAAATATAAATTTATTATTTGGACTGTAGTCATTGGGCTCATTTTATTTTTTGTAGGAAAAACAGTGATGCAAAGTATGCATGAAGCTAAGCTTATAGAAGCTAATCAAGCATTTTTAACATTACAGACAAAAGCAGATGATGCTAAAGCATTAAAAGTATTGAAAGAAAAAAACCCAGCATTATTTGAGCTTTATTCTTATGCCAAAGCAAGTAAAAATGAAGATACTAAAACATTGGCACAATTGGCAGCCAGCAAAAATGTGATTATTTCTGATGCGAGTGCATATACAGAAGGTGTCTTACAAAATAAAAGTACGCATTCTAAACTTTATAAAGAAATGTCACTTATCGAAGATGCATATTTGGCGATTAAAGCAGGTGATATAAAAAATGCCAATGCCAAGCTCGAACTTATTCCCAAAGATTCAGCACTTTCTATGTTAGCTTCATTACTTAAACACTCAACATTAAAGGCAAAATAATGATGGGTAAAAAATATCTTTCGTCGATATTATTGTCGGTTGTGGCACTCGTTATGTCTGGATGTAGTGGTAAACAATATTTTGAACCAGCGCAAACTTACTCTGTAAGTGCAAATTCTTTTGATGGTACGATTATTGATTTAAGTCGTGACGGTGCAACATTGGATGATGGCAGATATATAGGAAAATCAGGGGTGAGTACGCTTAACCTTGGTGAAGGATATCGATTTTTAAGTGAAAATAAAAACTATGTATTGGCTTCAAATACAGAAGGTATTTTAAATATTATCGATAAAAATACAAAAAAATCTGTACGCGCTGTTTCTTTACATGTACCTGTTGTTTCTGCAACGATTAAAGATGGTATTGTTGCATATATTCTAAACAATAATACTTTTGGAATCTATGAAGTAGAAGACAACAGAAAGGTGGTAGAAAGCCGATCAGAAAGAACATATGCCATTGATACAAGAGCTGCAAGTCCAATATTTATCGATAATCTTGCTGTAATGCCGATGCTTGATGGTAAATTAATTATTGTAGACATTTATAATAGCGATAATGCAAAAGTGGTCTACTTGAGTAGCAATAAAGTCTTTAATAATGTTGTATATCTTTCTCGTAGAGGCAATACAATGATTGCAGCAACACCAACAAAATTGATTACGTTGGGGACAGAAGGCAAGAAGGAATACAGTGCAAATATTTCAGAAGTAGCTATGGACAGTGATTATATTTATCTCTTCACTAAAGAGGGTATGGTTGTGAAACTCAATAGTGCACTTCAACCGATTGCCACTAAAAAGTTTAAGTTTGCACATTTTTCTGCAGCAACAGCATTTGGAAATAAGGTTTATGGTTTAGATCAACAAGGCTCACTTATTGTTCTCTCTTCTGATTTGAAAAAATTTAAGATTTATGATGTAGGTGCTGTAGATGAACCAGCATTTGTGACAGGAAACAAGATTTATAAAGATGGAAAAGTGATTGACCTCTCAAAATTAGGTTATGAGTAAACTAAGTGATTTACTGACTGCCTTTGAAGAGTATCTAAGTGTCGCCAAGGCACTAGATACGCTCACTGTCACCTCTTATTTATCCGATTTACAACAATTAGAAAATCACTCCCAAAAAACACTTACCAAATTAGATACCAACGATGTTTTAGCTTTTTTATCTACGTTCGAAAATAAACGTACCCTGAATAGGAAACTCTCTTCGATTAATGTCTTTTTTGCGTTCTGTCATAAACAAAACTTCACCCATGAGAAAATCAAAATTCCTATGGCAAAAGTGCCTAAAAACCTTCCAAAATATGTGAGTAATGAAGAGATATTGGATGGCATTAATCTCATAGACAGAAGTACAGTGATGGGTTTACGTGACTATGCACTCATCCTTTTTCTTTATGCCAGTGGCTGTCGTATTTCAGAGGCTTTGAATGTACAGCGTGCAGACATCGTAGATGGGTGGCTCAAAATCCGTTTTGCCAAGGGTGAGAAGGAACGTGTGGTACCTTTGGCTCCTGTGGCAACACAGGCATTAGATATATATTTGGCAGAACAAACGATGGCTAGTTCTTATCTATGGTTAAATTATAGAGGAGAACAGCTTAGTCGTATTTCGGCTTATAAAATTGTCAAAAAATATCTAGGTGTTTCTCCACATGTTTTACGTCATTCCTTTGCATCATCCCTAATTATTGGTGGGGCAGATTTACGTGTGGTACAAGAACTGCTTGGACATGCTTCTCTTGAAACTACACAAATTTATACCCATATACAAAAACAAAACTTGGCTGATACTATGGCAAATTACCATCCTTTACGATGATTTAGGTAAGATGTTATTATGAAAGAATTAGTTGAATATTTACAACAAAAAAATATTATTTTTAAGTCACTTAAAGAAATTACACCTAAAGAACTAGGAACGCGAAAAAAAATTGGGCTTTATGTTGGGGTTGATTTGAAGGGCTATTATGCTGTCATTATGGAACTTACGAAAAAGAGTAGGGTACTTCGCAAAGAAGCAGAAGAGTTGATGGCACTACATAAAAAACTAGAAAAATATGTGGATAGCACTATCAAAAAGAAGTATATCATTATCAAGGCACCTTTATGTTCAAAAGCAAAAGCGCTACTCGAAGAGAATGGATGGAGAGTTTGGAATGTTGTTAGCTGACATTGGTAATACACATTTTCATATCTATAATGGCAAAGAAGTGGAACATCTTACCTATGATGATGCTATAGAAAAATACCAGAAACAAAAGCTTTATTATATTTCTGTGAATCATAAACTCTCAGATAAAATAGAAAAAATACAAGCATGGAAAAATATTGCTCCTCTGATGCAAATAGAAGGGGAATATGAGACTATGGGGATAGATAGAAAAGCACTTTGTCTAAGTCATAATAATGGGGTATTTGTGGATGCTGGTTCTGCTATTACAGTAGATGTGATGGAAGACCATACGTACTTAGGTGGCTTTATATTACCAGGATTAAAGCATTATGTACAGAGTTATAAATCTATCTCTCCTGTACTTGAGACAGTGCTTACAGAAGAACTCTCATTGAATCACTTAGCGACTACAACAAAAGAGCAGATAAGCTATGGTATAATCGCGTCTATAAAAGCACTCATAGACAAACATAGCAAGGGTAAAACACTCTATTTTACAGGTGGAGACGGAAAGTTTTTATCTACTTTTTTTAAAGATGCCATCTACGATGAAATGTTAGTATTTAATGGGATGCAAAAAGCACTAGGGATTATAGATTAAATTTTTGATAAAAATTAGAGCGTTAATCTCAAAGGAATAAATATGTTAACAATCGCACTTCCAAAGGGAAGAATAGCAGAACAGACACTGGAAATATTTGCTGAAATTTTTGGTGGTGAATTCAAGTTTGAAGGAAGAGAACTCATATTAGACATGGGTGAATTCCGTTTTTTAAATGTACGTAATCAAGATGTACCAACCTATGTAGAACATGGTGCAGCGGATATTGGTGTGGTTGGATTAGATGTGATTACAGAAAAAGAGTTAGACATCATTCAACTGCTTGATATGCAACTGGGGAAGTGTAAAGTAGCCATTGGCATTAAAAATGAAGATGAACTTGACTGGTCACGTCCTAACATAAAAGTGGCTACTAAGATGGTAAATATCACAAAAAACTATTTTGCCAAAAAAGCAGTAGGGGTTGAAGTGGTAAAACTTTACGGTTCTATCGAGCTTGCACCTCTTGTTGGACTTGCCGATGCTATTGTAGACATCGTTGAGACAGGTTCAACGATGAGAGAAAATGGACTCAAAGTGGCTGAAGATATTATGGACTCTTCGGCACATCTTATCTCAAATAAAAATAGTTTTTATGCTAAAAAAGAAGAAATTCTTTCTCTATATGAAAAAATAAAAGCAGTTGTAGAAAGAAATGCCTAATAGCGCCAACTCTCTTGACCTCTACGCTAAAGTAGAGGACTTACTCGGTGTAAAAGAG
>DRQB01000062.1 GCA_011330645.1 Campylobacterota bacterium
CAGAGACGATAGTATTTACGATGATTTCTAATGGCACAAGAGCACCTTTTGAGATATAAGACTCTATCTCTTTACCTAACTCTGAACCAGAACCTACTTCTTCTCTAAGCATGTCTCCTGTAGAGTAGTGAACGATGTTGTCATTTTTCTCAGCGATGATGCTAGCGTCTGTTGTTTTTCCAGAGCCCGGTGCTCCGATAATTAAAAATAGTTTTTTCATTTTCTTTCCTTTTATTTATGCTATTGGAGCTTGTTTTCGTATTCTGAGGCTCAACTCTTTAAGCTGTTCATCTTCTACGGGGCTTGGTGCATGGGTAAGAAGACACTGTGCTTTTTGTGTTTTAGGGAAAGCAATCACTTCTCTAATACTCTCTGTTCCTGTCATAAGCATGATAAGTCTGTCAAGACCCAGTGCAAATCCTCCGTGTGGTGGTGCACCATATTTGAATGCTTCAAGTAAGAATCCAAATTTCTCTTGCGCTTCTTCATCGGAGATACCCATAAGTTTGAAAATCTCTTTTTGTAGATCTTCTTTATGAATACGGATAGATCCACCACCAAGCTCTGTACCATTTAGTACGATATCATAAGCAACTGATTTTAAATCCTCGATATCATCACAAGCGATGTTTCCGTTTTCATCAAGTTCTGGCATAGTAAAGGCGTGGTGCATTGCTTTTGTTTTTCCATCTTCAACTTCAAACATTGGGAAGTCCATCACCCATAGGAATTCAAAGACATCTTGAGGGATAATATCCATGATTTCTGCAAGGTAGATACGGAAACGACCCATATAATCAAGTACAAGTTTTTTGTCTCCTGCACCAAAGAACACGGCATCTCCAACTTCAAGTTCACATCTCTCAACAATCGCTTGAATGTCTTCATCAGTAAAGAATTTAGTAAGAGGCCCTTTGAGACCATCTTCTTTCATTTGGAAGTAACCAAGTCCTGATGCACCAAATTTGCGTACGTAGTCTTCAAAACCTTTCATTTGGCGTTTTGAGAAGATTTCGTCACCTTTTGGTACTTTAAGCGCTTTAATACGGTTACTTTTAGTATCTTTGGCAATGTTAGAGAAAATTTCATTGTCACAACGTGCGAAGATGTCTATTACATCTACCATTGCTAGGTCATAACGCATATCTGGCTTGTCTGAACCATATTTCTCCATTGCATCTGTATATGCCATACGGGTAAACTTGGTAGGGATTTTATAGCCACATTTATCAAAAATGTTATGGATGAGTTTCTCTGCTACAGCAATCACGTCTTCTTGGTTACAAAAAGACATCTCGACATCTATTTGGGTAAACTCGGGTTGTCTGTCTGCTCTTAAGTCTTCATCACGGAAACATTTTGCTATTTGAAAATAACGGTCAAATCCACCTACCATTAAAAGTTGCTTGAAAAGCTGTGGTGACTGTGGAAGTGCATAGAACTCGCCATTGTGTACACGGCTTGGCACAAGGTAGTCTCTCGCACCTTCTGGAGTAGATTTGGTAATAATAGGTGTTTCTACTTCAAGGAAATCCAGCTCATCAAGAACATTACGTGCCGCGATAGTCGCTTTTGAACGGAGTTTGAAAATATCGTAAGATTTTTGTGTACGAAGCTCAAGGTAACGGTATTTGAGTTTGATTTCCTCATTTACTTTGTCATCATTGAGCTCAAAAGGCATAGGTTTAGAACGGTTTTCGATGACAAGTTTGTCAACAACCATTTCAACTTTACCTGTTTTGAGTTTAGGGTTTTCAAGTCCTTCTCCTCTGGCTCTCATCTTACCTGTAGCTACCAATACAAACTGGTCTCTCACTTCTTCTGCAAGCTTATGAGCCTCTGCATTGTCTGCAGGGTCACAAACAAGTTGAATGACTTCATCTTTGTCTCTAAGGTCGATGAAAATTAATCCACCATGGTCTCTACGGCTTGCTACCCAACCAGCTACGGTGATTTCCTGCCCGATATGTGTTTCGTTTACTTCTGCACAATAATGTGTTCTCATATACGCGTTCCTCTAATTAATATGGTCGCGATTATAGCTAAAAGTTGTTTAAGGGTTTGTCGTAGTCCAAAGAGTAAGTTCCTGTGACATCTGTCGGCTACTCCAACATTAATTCAATCAAATCATAAAAACTTTCTGCATCTAAATATCCGTAAACACTTTGTTCTGTTAATTCTACGCCTCTTTTATCAAAAAATATAAACGTGGGAACACCGAAAACATGGTACTTCTTTTTGATAGACTGTGTCGCATGGTTTGACTTGTCTGTTAAATTGACTTTGAGCGCTATATACTCTTCTTTGAGTAATTTTCGTATAGAGGTATTTTGAAATGTTGTCTCTTTCATCTTTTGACAGTAACTACAAGTGTCAGAATAAAAATAGAGTAATATAGGTTCCTTTTTTGTTCTTGCAAATATCTGTATTTGGCTAAGTTCTTCTAGATTCTTTATATCTTTAAAGGGTAATGTCTTATGTGCTTCACTGTAGGGTTTAGAAAAGTCAGGCAAAGGATTAAAGGGGTCTGTTTCTTTGTAAATTCCCCCAATAATAAGCATAATACTCCATACTAAAAGCAGTACACCCATAATTTTTATAGCTTTTTCCAAGAGTGAAATGGTGAAGAACCATCTTTTAAAAATAAGGAAAAGTGAAATGATGAGTACATACAGACCCCACAACAGTAATGAGGGCAGAAGGGATAAGGTATTAAAAAGGTAGATGGCTGTTGCAATGAGTAATATACCAAATATATATTTGATATTCTCCATCCATTGACCGGCTTTTGGTAAGAGCTGTCCCATACCTAAGCCAAGTAAAATCAGAGGTATACCCATACCTAGTGCCATGGAAAACATTGTGATAGCACCAATCCAAGCATCACCCTTTGAAAGGGCTACACCTAAAAATGCTATGAGAATAGGAGAGACACAGGCACCAATAATCAGTGCAGAAACCATACCAAGTAAAAAAACCATAGAATGGTTACCTCCTTTGATTTTTTCTGAACTTTTATTGAGTTCAGATTGGATAAAAGAGGGAAGTTGAATTGTATAGAGTCCAAACATGGAAAATGCCATGATAATAAATACAAGACTCATCGCGCCTATTGCCCAGACATTTTGAAAATATGATTGTAATTGTTCACCTGTAGCCCCTGCCAAGGCACCCATAAGTGCATAGGTTATTGTTGTACCTAATACATAAGATAAAGAGAGTGTGAGTGCTCTCATCTTAGTGATTTTTTTCCCTTGTCCTACAACAATACTAGAGAGTATAGGCACCATGGGTAAAACACATGGGGTAAATGTGAGTAGAAGACCTGCGGCAAAAGAACTTATCACTACAGTCAGTATATTGTCTTGTTCAAGACTTGTTTGTGCAAAAAGTAGACTCGAGAGCAATATGAATAATAATCCAATATATTGTGCATATTTTATCATCTCTTCTCCTTATAATTATAGCCATTATATTAAAATTGTGTGCCTATATTGTGTAGTGTTTTTTACTCTTTATTATCAATAAATATGTCAATTTGCAATATTTTTTACCTACAAAGCAAGATTATGCTACTCTAACAATAATTATTTTCTATAGAGACAGGAAAGATATGAGTACAGAAAAATTAAAACAGATTAAAACAGCAGGATTTATCCTCAAGCCCAATGACCCAGAGATACGTACATTATATGAGCGTATTAAGGCACAGTTTGAAGACAAAGGTGTAGAAGTGCTTTTAGCTGAACGTTCGGCTAAAATGATAGGATTAGAAGGTATTTCATTTAATAAAATGTGTGAAAAAGCAGATTTTTTAGTCTCACTGGGAGGAGATGGCACTTTACTTTCTCTTGTGCGGCGTTCCTATGGCTATCATAAACCTGTGGTCGGTATCAATGCTGGAAATTTAGGATTTTTGGCAGATGTGACCATTGATGAAGTGGATATCTTTTTAGAACAACTCTTCTCTGGAGAGTACCGCATAGACAACCGTATGATGATAGCAGGATACATCAAAAAAGCCTCTGGTGCCAAGATAGACTTTTTTGCACTCAATGATGTGGTGATTACCTCTCCAACACCTTCAAAAATGGTAAAAGTCAATGCTTCTATTGATGGAGAACGTTTTAACTCTTACAGAGGGGATGGACTGATTATCTCTACACCGACAGGTTCAACAGCCTACAACTTAGCCGCAGGCGGACCTGTGGTTTACCCTCTGACCGAAGCATTTATTATTACCCCTGTTATGGCACACTCTTTGACAAACCAACGACCTCTGGTTGTACCTACAGACTTCTACATAGAACTGGATGCGGAAAAGTATGATGCAATAGCAAGTATAGACGGACAAGAGCGTTATGAGTTAGAAGAGGGTGATGTACTTCATTTAGGTGGTGCATCCCAAGGCGCTAAGCTCTTACATAGAAAAGAGAGAAACTACTTCTCTGTGCTACGTGAAAAACTACATTGGGGTGATGTCCATTGATAGAACGTTTGTATTTACGAAACTTGGTTACTTTTGATGAAGTTGAGTTAGAATTTGATAGAGGTTTAGTTGTTTTTTCCGGACCTTCGGGGGCAGGAAAGTCAGTACTTATGTCAGCAATATTGACAAGTTTTGGTTACAGTACGCAAGGGGCAGCAAGTCTCTGTGAAGTGAGTATCGTAAAACCTAAAAATTTGCAAAGTGATGGGTATATCTTAGAGAATGATCTTACACTCAAAACACTCAAAAAAGAAAAACTTCGCTATTTGATAGATGGGCAAAATATTTCTAAAAAAGTGTTAAGAACGATGTTTTCACCTTATGTTCAATATCTTTCTGTACGTGATAAAAGTGGTTTTGAAACAGACAAGCTTATCGATATGTTAGATAGTACTCTGTTGGCATCCAATAAAAATTTTAAGAAGCTATATAAAGAGTATAAAAAACGTTATGCCAATTATAAAGAGAAAGCACAGGAACTTGCTAAAATAAAAGCAGATGAAGCAAAACTTTCGGAACTTATTGAGTTTGCTACCTATGAAGTAGATAAAATAGAGAAAATCAATCCTCAAATAGGGGAAGATGAATCGTTAATACAAGTGAAAAAACAACTTTCACGTGTGGATAAAATAAAAGATTCATTGCGTACGGCTATGGATATCTTTTCTGCAGAGTCTGCTGTGCAGGAAGTCTATAGACTTTTAGATAAAGATGCTTCTGTTTTCATGGATGCTATGAATCAAGTGCGTGCAGATTTTGAGGAGACGGAACATTTGGCACAGGAACTTGAAGAAATGGATGTGGAAGAAATACTTGATAGACTTTCAGATATTACAGCCTTGCAACAACGTTATGGTTCTATAGAAGAAGCAATCGCATACAAGGAAGTAAAGAAAAAAGAGTTGGCAGGGTATCAAAACATAGAGCAAGATAAGAGTTTTCTTGAATCATTCCTGAGTATGGAGTATATGGAACTTTCTACCTTGGCAAGACAAATTTCTCTCCAACGTAAAGCTGAGGCGAAAAAATTAGAGAAAGTCTTAGAAGGGTATTTAAAAACACTTAAACTTCCTGCACTCTCCTTTCTTTTTGAGACAAAAAGTTTAGATGAAAGTGGTGCAGATATTTTGGATGTAATGCTTGGTGGTTCACATGCAACAACCTTAAGTGGTGGTGAATTTAACCGCGTGCGTTTGGCTATGATGGCATCCACCATCCAAAAACAAGAAGGACAAGGTGTGCTTATCTTGGATGAGATAGATGCCAATGTAAGTGGAGATGAATCTATTGCGATTGCACAAATGATTACCAAGCTCTCTTCTGTATATCAAATATTTGCTATTTCTCATCAGCCACATCTTTCAGCTTTTGCGAATCAACATATATTGGTCACAAAAGAAAAAAATAAAAGTAAAGTGATAGAACTTAGTGATGAAGGTAGAGTTCATGAAATTTCACGTATTATTGCAGGAGAAAACCCTACAGAAGAAGCCGTTGAATTTGCAAAAAAACTAAGAGCTTAAGTGTATTGTATTTTGAGCTCTTGCGTATAATGCTTTAGTTGCTCAAAATATGCTTTTATAATGTGAATATCTGTACCTTTCTTGAGGTAAGTATTGTATGCAACTAAAAGATCAGAAACCCCACCTGTACCGATATTTGTAGCAGCACCTTTGATGCTGTGTGTAAGACGTTCCATTTGATGAAAGTTCTTTATATCCAGCATCTCTTTGATACGAAGTATTTGGGTTTCAAGTTCTACGATAAGTTCTTGCACAAATTCTTTTGCTTCTGCATTTGAAAGCCCCATATCTACAAGTCTTTGATGTGTAAATTTAGGATACTCAGCTTTGGGTAATGTATGTGATGGTTGTGTCTTTTCTGAAGGTTTGGGAGTACTTGTTTCTTTTTCTACTTTTTGTGTAGGCGCAGAATGTCTTTGATGTCTTTGTGCTTGATATTTTTTTTCATTAGTATATTCACGAAAAATAATCAACAATAGAAGTATGATAAAAACAGACAAACCAATACTTACCATA
>DRQB01000063.1 GCA_011330645.1 Campylobacterota bacterium
TGTCTCTGAAAGCTTCTTGGCTCTAAAGTCAGAACTTACCACAATTGGGTCGAGTGTTACTTCTTCTGCGAAAGAGGTTGTACCTAATACAGCTGAGGCTGTCAGGAGTGAAAGTGTTAATTTTTTGCTTGTCATATATTTTCCTTTAATAACTTAAAGGGGGAGAAAGTATAAATGTGAGTTTATGAAGTTCTCTTCCCTACGCTGGTATTATCCAGTTCAAGTTCGACGGGTTGTCTCAGCTTTTTTTAAAAGCACCCCGAGAGATTGATAATGATTTATACAAAAAATTAGTTTTAGTTATGCTTAATTAGGAGTAAAATACTCCTAATTAAATAAGCGGTTCTTTTCTAGTGTTACCTTTACTACAATATTCAAATACGATACGTGAAGATGTATGTAGTTTTTGATATAAAAAATCTTTCGCGATTTGCACACTTTTTTCTAATCTTTCATTCTTTGCTAAAGATGTAGCTATAGCCGAAGAAAGGACACAGCCTGTACCATGTGTGTGCGTTGTATGTAGTCTAGTCGTTGTAAATACGGTTGGTTCACATCTGTCTTCCACTAAATAATCTGTAGCATTTTCATTGTCTTGACTGTGTCCACCTTTGATGAGTACAGCCTTTGCACCTAAATCAAATAGTCCTTGTGCCATCTCCATTATCTCATCACTATTCCCACTATATTGTGTGTCTAAAAGTGTATTTACCTCTGGAATATTGGGGGTGATGAGATCTACGCGAGGGAAAAGTTCTTCTACCATTACTGTGATAGCAGAAGGTTCCAATAGTCTTTTCCCACTTGAACTTACTAACACAGTATCAAGTACAACATTTTTAAGTTTATAGTAATCAATTGCTTCGACAACGATAGAAATCATTTCAGCATTTGCAAGCATACCTATTTTGACAGCATCAATTTTTATATCTTTAAGCAATGCCTCAAGCTGCATTTTGAAATGCTTGGCAGGCGTGGGGAAAACCTCTTTTACCCCTGTAGAGTTCTGCGCAGTCAATGCGGTAATGACAGAAAAAGCATAACCATCTAACGCATGTATTACTTTCGTATCTACCTGGATACCTGCTCCTCCATAAGAGTCAGAACCTGCGATGGTTAATACTGTAGGCGTATACTTAGTTGACATACTGGTTAAAGACTTTCATCAGTGCAAGTGTTCGACTTTTGGATATTTCTCCATTTTCCAACACATCTGATATCATCGCAATACCTGAGGCTGCTCTGGTTTGGGCTACAGCTATAATATTTTCAATTGTTATCCCACCAATTGCCACAATGGGATACCCTACATTTTTTGCCCAATGCTGCAAATCATCAATGCCCACAGGGTCATATGTTAATTTTTTAGAGATAGGTTCATAGATAGGTCCAATAGCAAGATAGCTTGGCTCAAACCCTAAGGCTATATCTATCTCCTTAGGAGTATGTGTACTAATGCCCAGTCGTAACCCTGCATCAAGTATAGCTTGCACATCTGCTTCCTGGATGTCTTCTTGTCCAAGATGTATGCCATAGGCACCATGTTTGATACCAAGTTCCCAGAAATCATTCAAAAAAAATCGTGCATTGTAGCTTTCTGAAATTTGAATAGCTTCTATCACTTCATTTTCTAATGCTTTACCTGTGAACTTATCTTTGGTTCTAAGTTGGGCAGTAGTAATACCTACTTCATAAAGAGGTTTGAGCTTATAAGCTCTATCTACTACAGGATAAATACCTAATGGCGTGTCATCACATGTTGGGAATTTCATTTTAATCCTTAAACTGGTGCCAAAAAGGTGTCCCTATAGTTGGCGTAGAGGGTGAAGCAAACTCACGTTCTTGCATCACACCTGCTTCATATCCTAAACGTCCAGCTTCAACAGCCACCCTAAAGGCATCTGCCATCTTCACGGGGTCTTGCGCCAAAGCTATGGCAGAGTTAAGCAGTACGCCATCATAACCAAGCTCCATAGCTTGTGCAGCATGAGAGGGTTTACCTATACCTGCATCAACAACCAGTTGTAAGTCAGGGAATTGTTTTCGAATCGCTGTGAGATTATCTGGGTTCATCAATCCTTTTCCTGAACCTATCATCGACCCCCATGGCATAATGATTTTACATCCTACATCAGCAAGTCTTTTGGCTACTACCAAATCATCAGTCGTATAAGGAAACACTTCAAAGCCTTCTTTTATAAGCACTTCTGCTGCTTTTACTGTCTCAAATGGGTCTGGCTGTAAGTTATACTGATCACCGATGACTTCCAGTTTTACCCAGTTCGTTCCAAAAACTTCTCTTGCCATCTGTGCCGTGGTAATGGCTTCTTTAGCAGAGTGAGAGCCTGCAGTATTTGGTAAGACTTCTATCCCTAAAGATTTGATAATATCCCAAAACTGATTGCCACCTTTTGATGCACTGTCACCTGCTGCCTGGCGGCGCAAAGCAACTGTCACTATCTGTGCACCAGAGATTTTAATCGCATCTTCCATATTGGCAGGGCTTGGATAAAGGGCAGAGCCTATAAGTAATCTAGAACTTAAAGTCTTACCGCCTATTTCCCATGTATCATTGTTTGTTTCTATGTGTTTTGTCATTTTATCCTCCTTGTACGGGAGCGAGTATCTCTATGCTATCATTGTCTTTAATCATAGTCGTAGCATATGTGGAGAGTGCTACAAATGTCCCATTAAGTGCTAAAGCAAATCCTTCTCCACTATATTCAAGTACCTTAATCATTTCCTTCACATTCAAACCTTTAGGAATCGTTGTTCTTTTCCCATTCACTATAATTTCAATCATTTTAAAATTCCTTTATTTAATGCTTCTTCTACAATCGCTGGAGCCAAAAGATACCCATGCCTGTACAAACCATTGATACGTGTAAGCTTTTCACCTTGCGTAATGGCAGGTAAATTATCTTTGAGTGTTGGACGACAATTTGTCACCATCTTGACAATACGTGCTTCTGCAAAACCAGAATGCATACTATAGACAGCAGATAAAAGTTCCAATGATGAACGTACAGACATGGGGCTTTTATCTTCACTCTCTATTTCTGTTGCACCTATGATATATCTGTGATTTGGACGAGGTACGATATATATTTTATATCGTGGGTGTAACATACGTGTTGGTCTTGAGATGTTTACTTCAGGAGCATCCAGCCAAAAGACTTCCCCTCTGATACCTCGTAAATCTTCTACTTGTGCACTCGCACCCAAGCCACGTGCATCAAATACCCAATCAAAAGGTTCACAAACACCTGCAAAACAAATCTGTCCCTCTTTTACTTCATCTACTTTTATCTCTTGATGCCAAATAACATTTGGATGAGATAAAAGATAATCACTCGATACCTTCATAAAACGCTGTGCATCTACTTGACCTTCGTGAGGGATAAAAAAGGCTTTGCTATGCTGTTCTAAATCTGGCTCTAACTCTGTGATACCTACTTTGTCTAAAAGTTCTATTTCTGTGGCTTCTTCTACTTTCGACTTTAATGTTTCTATAAAATGCTCTAACTCTTTATAGTCCTGAGGATGTGCGGTAATAATGCTTCCTTCTTGTTGGTAAGCATCTAAAATATCTAACTGCTCAAGTAACCCCGGCCATAAGGCAATAGAGCGTTTTCCATGTTCAAAGATATCTGATTCGGCACTTTCCAATTCGGCAAATACTGCCAACATCCCTGCAGCTGTCATCCCTGCTGCATTGTCACCATAGGCTGTATCTTCATCAAAGAGTGTGAGGGTGTGTCCTTGACGTAAAAGGTTTAAAGCCAAAACCCTTCCGACAAGTCCTACACCTGCTATACCTATATGCATCGTTTATCCTTCAATATCCTGTAGGGTGTTGTACCCTTACAACACCACAAATGTGAATACAATAAAATGTCAAAAGGTGTTGTCATGGGACAACACCCTACGCGTTTTCTATCTTATCTGCCTCAACATACACTTCTGAGCCCATCTCTTTGAACTTCTCTGACATCTCATCCATACCTTTTTGCTTGGCAGTCTCCACATCTGTATCTAATGCATCTGCATAGTCACGTACCTCAGCAGAGATTTTCATAGAACAAAACTTCGGCCCACACATAGAACAGAAATGTGCCACTTTCGCTGCCTCCATTGGCAATGTTGCATCATGGTATTCTCTTGCACGTTCTGGGTCAAGACCAATGTTAAACTGATCTACCCATCTAAACTCAAAGCGCGCCAAAGACATCGCATCATCTCTAGCTCTTGCTCCTGGGTGACCTTTGGCAACATCAGCAGCGTGTGCTGCAATTTTATAGGTAATGAGTCCCTCTTTTACATCTTCTCTGTCTGGAAGACCAAGGTGCTCTTTTGGTGTCACGTAACAAAGCATGGCACATCCGTACCAACCTATCATCGCTGCACCTATACCTGAAGTGAAGTGGTCATACCCAGGTGCGATGTCTGTTGTTAAGGGCCCGAGTGTATAGAATGGTGCTTCGTCACACCACTCCAGTTGTTTCTCCATATTCTCTTTAATCATGTGCATTGGCACATGCCCTGGGCCTTCGATGAGGGTTTGTACATCATGTTTCCATGCGATTTGAGTTAAACGTCCAAGCTCTTTAAGCTCGGCAAACTGTGCTTCATCATTCGCATCTGCCCCTGAACCTGGGCGTAATCCGTCCCCTAATGAGAAGGTCACATCATAGGTCTTCATAATTTCACATATCTCTTCAAAGTGTGTGTTAAGGAAGTTCTCTTGATGATGATGAATCATCCACTTCGCCATAATAGCCCCACCACGACTTACAATACCTGTCACACGTTTGGTTGTCATAGGTACATGGTGTAAAAGTAGCCCAGCATGAATGGTAAAGTAGTCCACTCCCTGCTCTGCTTGTTCGATAAGTGTATCTCTAAACACTTCCCATGTTAAATCTTCTGCAATGCCATTTACTTTTTCTAACGCTTGGTAGATAGGCACAGTCCCAATAGGTACTGGCGAGTTACGTAAAATCCAGTCACGTGTAGTATGAATATTTTTACCCGTACTCAAATCCATAACGGTATCTGCACCCCAACGTGTAGACCATACCATCTTCTCTACCTCTTCAGCGATGCTCGAAGTAGTTGCCGAGTTACCGATATTTGCATTGACCTTTACCAAGAAATTACGTCCGATAATCATAGGCTCAACTTCAGGGTGGTTGATGTTACAAGGAATAACCGCGCGCCCTGCTGCTACCTCTTGACGTACAAACTCAGCTGTGATTTTCTCTGGCAGGTTTGCACCAAAATTTTCACCTTTAAGTCTCGCTTCTCTCTCTTCATCTTGAAGATACTCAGAAGACATAGCAGCATCTTGATTTTCTCTTAGTGCGATAAACTCCATTTCAGGTGTGATAATGCCTTGTCTTGCATACCAAAGTTGAGAAACATTTTTGCCTTTTTTAGCTCTAAGGGGAGTACGTACAAGTCCTTTAGCCCCTGCCGTTACAAAGTCTAGTTGTTCATCTGTAGAGTAGCCATTATCAACAGGTGCCATAATGCGCCCTTCATACTCTTCTACATCGCCACGCCCAACTATCCACTCTTTACGAATAGCAGGGATCCCCTCACCTACGTCTATCTCTACACTTGGGTCAGTATAGACACCTGAGGTATCGTAGACTCTCAGTTTGGTTTCGTTTCCTAGAAGTATCTCACGTACTGGTACACGAATCTCTTTGTGTATTTCACCTTCTAAATATACTTTAGTAGAAGCAGGGAACGGCTCACGTGTAAGCTCATCGTTTGAAGTTGTCAGTGTGTCTTTAAATGGTTTTGTCATTGAATTCTCTTTCATAAATAATTAAAATACGAAAAGAGAGAAGTGTCATACGAAGTAAGTGAATCATCTCATTAGATTAAAAAGTAATCAAATGATTCACTTGGTGTAGTGTCACAATCTCTTCCTTACGCTGGTCTTAA
>DRQB01000064.1 GCA_011330645.1 Campylobacterota bacterium
AATCAAAAAGTTGTGTTAAATGAGGATGATTATAACTTATGGTATATGGGGAAAACTAAAGATAGTAAACGAGATAGAAGGTATTTTGAACCAATAGTTTATAATGGTTATAATATATATTTTACGACACAATGGGGTGACACTAATGGTAATATTACAGATTTTATTGCATTTGCAAAAGATAAATTGGGTTATGATATTGTTGAATTGTAAGTTTCTACATTAGAATTATGTGAATTTCTCAACCCAGTGTAATTATGCTAATGATTGATATTTAAATCTTTCACTTTGTTCATGGTGGGTTGGAAAACCCACCCTACAGGAGGCTAAGCCCCTCTTCAATACTTGTGACTTTGCCCGTTAAAAACAAAATAACCGCAGCATTAAATTGAGCCAGTTCTTTAAATGCTTCTGTGGGATTGTGAAGTTGTGCTAAAGAGCTTTCCACGGAGATACGTTCTGTAGATTTTCTGTAGTCAATACCATAGGCTTTAGGATCTACTTTTATCTCTGTTATCTCATCATTTTCTACGATTGTCACCGCACATTTGGAAAATATCTCAGGGGTGCCTTCGTTGCCCTTGATGATGATGAGTTTTTTATATCGATCTTTGTAGAGTTGGATGTATTTGTCTACAAAAGGTTTATGAAAAGCACCGATGATGGCAGTGTTACTTTGGGTAATGCCCAAGAGTTTTTCTATGGTGTTAAATGAAGAACGTAATCCCAATCTATCTCTAATCTCAGAGAATGCATAAAGTTCTGGGAAGTATTCACTTCTGTCATAGTAGTAGATATTATCTTCTAGAGGGGTGTTGTCACATATCTCTTTGAGTGTAGTACCCTCTTTGGCTGGTTGTAGCAGTCCTCCATGTAAAGAGAGATTGATATCAAAACCTTGTAGGTACTTGGCAGTCAGAGGTAGAATATAAGGATTTTTGATTTTACCGTCATAGGGGTATCCAAATTCTATGGAGTTGGGAAGAGGCGAGTGTTTGACAAACTCGTCAAACACTTCAAGTGAGCCTGAGAACTCTTCTATGCTCTCCCCCTTTACTCTCCAACCTAACATAAAAGCTGCTGCTTGTTCTGGCAGCACCTCTTTGTTTAAGAAAGCACGCATAACAGTCTTCATCTCTTCTTTAGTGAGGTCACGGTTTCGTTTTGGACCTGTACCAACGCATTTGAGGTAGGGGAGGAATTCTCTACTTGTCATTAGAAATCATTTAGGTCTATGCTTGACTTGGCATAGTTTGAGACATTAGACTCAAAGAAATTACTTTTAACTTCATTCATCTCTAGGTGTTTGGTTACAAGTTTTTGTAAGTATGTCGCACTGCTTTCTTTAAAAAGAGGACTAAGACCTATTTTTTTGAGTCTGTCATTTGCATAGTTATAGACAGTATCTTCCATGAGTTCTGGAGTCACACCCATGATAGGGTATTGTTCAAGTAGATATTTACCATACTCTAGTTCTATGTTGACAGCGTCTTCTATCATAGTGTAGGCAGCATCTATCGTACTTGTTTGTATCTTGTTCTCTTTTTGGATGGTTTTGAAGATATTTGCAAAGAGTGGCAGATGAGTGTTAAGCTCATCGCGTGCGATAAACTTTATCATATCTCTAGCTCCTGGCACTTTGTCTCCGAGCAGATAGATGTAAGAGAAGCCCAAAAGAAAGTAGATACCTTCCAAGTTCACAGATGCCATGGCTGAGAGTAACATCTTATCTACAGAGCCACCATCAATGTAGCGTGCAAACTGTTCGGCTATTTTCTGGTTTTTTTGGTTGAGCATCTGGTCATGTTTGTAAAGGTTAAAGACTTCATCGGAGTTACCACAGGCATCAAGCAATACAGCATAACTTTTAGAGTGATTGACCTCTTGCATGATTTGTAAAGAGAGTACAGATTTGACTAGGCGATTGTTTGCAAGTCTTCTAAAATCGCTGAGGTACTCCTCTTGTGCAGAATCATTAAAGCTGAGTTGTGCAAAAGTCATTTTATAAATGGCTTGTTCATTGTCGGTGAGTTGGTCGAAGTTTTTTTTCTCTGTACTGGTGTTGACCTCACTTGGGAACCACGTATTGGCGTTCATAAGGTCATATATATTGCTGTCCCACTTATATTTTGAACGGTTAAAATCAACAAATCCAGAAGGAGAACCACCAAATATTTTTTCATCAAGTATCTCTTCACCCTGAGGGTTATAGTAGTGTTTTACATCCATGATAATATGCTCCTAAGTAAAATATTTTATCTTTTTATACACCTTGAGTACTTGATACTTATCAATAGTACCTCTATCTCTTTTGAATATAATCGTTAGTATGAAGCACAAAAAAACAGTACTCATTACAGGAACAAGCTCTGGCATGGGTAGGGCAACAGCAGTCTACTTAGCAGAACAAGGTTATGTTGTCTATGCTGGGACAAGAACACCGGATAAACTTTTTGACATACAGTCTAAAAATATTCGTCCTATTCACTTGGATATCACTGATTCTCAAAATATCGAAGAAGCACTTTTATATATACCAAAAATTGATATTCTCATCAATAATGCTGGGTATGGCTTAGTCTCTACAGTAGAAGATGTAGCAGAGGAAGAGATGTTTCATCAGTTTGACGTGAATGTCTTTGGTGTCTTGAGACTGTGTAAAGCAGTGATTCCAAAGATGCGTCATCAAAACGATGGAGTCATTATCAATATTTCTTCTTTTTTGGGAAAGATAGGACTCCCATTACTGACTTTTTACAATGCCAGTAAATATGCAGTTGAGGGCATTACTGATTCGCTTCGTTATGAACTCAAAGATTTCAATATTCGTGTGCACTCTATCATGCCAGGTTTTTTTGATACCAATTTTGCAAAAGATAATTTAGTCATGAATACAAAAACATTTGAAGAAGACTCTACATATGCTAAATTGGTATCTACTTTAGCCCCCATGATTGTAGAGCAAATTAATAGCGGTAATGATGCATCAGAGGTGGCTCAAATGATTTTAGAAATCATAGAAAAAGAGGATTCTCCTGCACGACAAACAGCGGGAGATAAAGCCAAAAAATTCATCCCAATGAAAAAAGAGTTAAGTGATGAAGACTTTGAACGTAGGGTGAGAGCCTATTATCATCTATAGGCTAAATAATGGATAGTTTCTTTTTTAATATCACAGATACAAAATATAAAAGAACAGAACTTTTTAAAGGGAAAGAAGGGTATCTCAATAGGGTAGACATTTCAAATGGTATTGTTTTTTTAGAGAGTAAACTGGTACAGTATACGCAAGAGGTGACATTAGAAAACTTGGACAGAATGCTTCTCTTTGTCATGGTGAAAAAAGGTACACTCACACTTTATGATAGGCTCTCCCAGAAAGAAATGAGAGTAAAAGACGGAGAGATAGCACTTTATGTTTCTTCCAAACAGGATATGACTTTAACGATAGAAAAATCTAAAAATTCAGATATTTTTATTTTATGTATCGCAGACTTTTTTCTAAAACGTTATTTGAGTGCAGGAGAAAATGAAATTATTGATTTTCTATACCATGAACTACAAAAAGATGTGTCACTTAAAATCATCGATAAACAACCTATAGATGCATTGAGCCTTTATATTGTAGAGAAGATTTTAAATGTTTCAGTAACCGAAAGGATGCAGAGTATACGTGCAGAACATCGTGTGATAGAATTTATGATACATCGCTTTTCTCTGTTAGATTATTTCTCTGAAGAGATAGATGCTATATCATTAGAACTTGCAGCGAAGGCAAAAGCGATTTTACTTCAAAATTTTATTTCGCCTCCTACCATAGAGTCTTTGGCACACCTTTGTGCAACAAATGAGTCTAAGCTTAAAAAAGTATTTAAAAAAGTGCATCAAACTACGCTGCATGCTTATGTGCAAAAACTTCGTTTAGATGAGGCAAACTTATTATTAAAAGAGGAAAATTTAACTATTGGACAGATAGCAAAA
>DRQB01000065.1 GCA_011330645.1 Campylobacterota bacterium
ACTCCCCATGCTGACTATAATGGTAATGACCAATTTACATACAAAATTACTTTTCCAGAACCTTGTCCTTCTTCTAATGTCTCTACAGCATTTGTAAAAGTTGATTGTGCTACGACCCAGAACACTGACTCTGGTGCAATATGGAAAGGAATAAGTATGTTTATCATCCTTTTGGGGCAAGGCTTACTAGGACTTTACTTTTTAGCAAAAGAACGAAAGCATAAAAATTTATAAAAATGCCAGTAAAGATGCTGTCACAGCCACATTGAGTGATTCTACACCTCTTTGCATAGGTATGGCTATGCGCTCTGATGATAGTGCCTCAACTTCTTTACTAACCCCTTCACTTTCATTTCCCAATACAAAAATAGTTTTATCACCATAGTGTTGTTTTTTATAGTTGGACTTGGCATGAGAAGAAAGGGTATAGATATCTGCACCATCATGTTTAAATGATTTTAGTGTCTCTTTTAAGTTAGTAGTTTTGATAATTGGCATTTTAAACAGCGTACCCACACTGGCTTTAATCACCAAAGGGCTGATTTGTGCTGCTCCCTTAGTAGGAAGCAAAATCGCATCCACATTCCCCGCAGCACATGAACGTATAATCATTCCTAAGTTTTGTGGATTGGTTACCCCATCCAAAGCAACAATACGATACTTAATATTATTTGATATAAATTCTTCTTCGTTCCCGAAATATTCAAGTACAATATCCAATGCCACCCCTTGATCTTGTTTGGCATTTTTAGAGATTCGGGAGAGAGATTGTTTGTCATGATATTTGACTTCTATATTTCTTTTTGAAGCTATAGCTTTCATATTTTCTAATATGTCTGTATCTTTGTTTGATTTTGAAAGATGCAATTTGTGTATACAAACAGCTTCATCTTCCAAAGCTTCCATCACAGCATTACGTCCGTAGATGGTTAGCACTTTATCAAAAAAAGCTTTTTTCTTCAGATACTCAGGTGAGTCCTCCACTAGTTCCCATCCCATGCAATTTTAGGTTTACCATTTTCATCAAACTCAACTGCGGGCATCCCCATGATGTTATACCCTGCATCCACATAATGCACTTCACCTGTCACACCAGAACTAAGGTCAGAGAGTAAGTACATACCAGAGTTTCCAACTTGAGAGATGGTTACATTCTCTTTAAGTGGGGCATGGGCTTTGTTCCATTTAAGCATAAAACCAAAGTCACCTATACCTGCTGCGGCAAGTGTCTTGATAGGGCCAGCAGAGATAGCATTGACTCGAATACCGTCTTTACCTAAATCTTCAGCCAGATACTTCGTTGTCATTTCAAGCGCTGCTTTTGCCACACCCATAAGGTTATAGTTAGGAATATACTTCACTCCACCATAATAAGAAAGTGTCAAAACAGAAGAGCTAGAAGAGAGGATAGGTTTTAACTCACGTACAATTTCAATGAGTGAATAGACTGAAACATCCATCGCCACATCAAATGCCTCTTTGGAGATGTCGTAAAAACGACCGCTAAGCCCCTCTTTAGGTGCAAAAGCGATAGAATGTACAATAAAGTCTATCTCTCCCATATCTTTTTCTAAAGAGACTTTGAGTGCCTTTATCTCTTCGGGTTTAGAAACATCACAAGGGTAAAGTCGTGCACCACAGTCCAAATCTTCAGCGATAGGTGCCAACTTCTGTTCGAAACGTTCATTTAAAAACGTAATTGCCATCTGGGCACCCTGTTCTTGACACGCTTTTGCTATGCCATAAGCGATAGACTTTTTATTGGCGATGCCTAAGATGACACCTTTTTTGCCTTTCATTATCATGCAAACTTCTCCTAATTTAATGACATCATTTTATCATCATTGAGGTAAAATACACGAAGAGGTAAAACAATTATGACAAAATTACTCATTATTAGTACGGGTGGCACATTTAACAAAGTATATAATCCCAAAAATGGTTATTTGGAAATCGATACAAAAAGTACTGCCCTTGAAGAGATAGCAAAAAAATGGCTTTGTGAATTTAAAATACTCAATATTATAGGCAAAGACAGCCTAGAGATAAACAATCAAGACAGACTGGAGCTCTTAGGTACCATAAGTCAGTCAGAGTATGAACATATACTCATCGTTCATGGTACCGATACGATGGATATCACTGCGGAATATTTAGCAGAAGGTGAGCTAGATAAGTACATTGTACTTACAGGGGCTATGGTACCGTATAGTATCGACCCCATAGAAGCCACAGCCAACTTGGCTTCAGCCTATGGCTACATACATGCTGTAGAGAAACATGGTATTTATATCGCTATGAATGGTGCCATAGATACATATAAAAAAGTCAAAAAAGACCGTAAAAAAGGTCTGTTTCGTCTTTAATTATGGTTATCTACCGTAGAAGGAACTGTTTCTCCTGAAGCTTGCATATGCAATGCTTCTGGATGTTTTTTATAGTGTACCCTTACCGCATTTGCCAAACGTTTTTTAACACTTTCATCGACCAGTACACGTTGTCCTTCTGGCAAAGCATCCAGTAATCCTAAAAGCAGTTCATCTTGTGGTTTAGGCATTTTTTCTAACCAACTGTAAAGTAAAGGTTTATTGATATGAGAAGGTATTGAACCCATGATACCTACATCATTTTGATCATGTACAAGTAAACCAGAAGTTGTACCACGGTCAAGTGTGAGTACTTGAAACAAGTAGAGTGTATGATATGCTAACTGTGCTGCTTTTTCTTCTTCTGTGTAGCCTACATGATACTGTAAAGCTTGTAAAGTAATACCGATATATGCATCAATGATTGCTTTTCCCATACGATAGGCAAATGCTCTGTCTGCTTCAAAATCACCTGTGTTAAAATTTTCTAAATAAAAATGACTCACCCCACGTGTACGACCAAGCACAGGAATATTAAAATACCTATCTCCTTGTGCCTTCCCTTCTTCATAATACGCATCTGCTGCACGTTCAAGTGCTATTTCAAAATCTCTTTGAAAGACATCATTTTTAAGGCTTGGATTCAAGTCTCCCATAATACGCCAATACCCTGTTCCATCACGCATTTGCGTCCATGAAATATGCATATGCATCGAAGGTGCATGAGGATTGGCTGGATGAATGATGGTTGAGATAGCTGTAGCCGAAGAGAGTCTTTTACTCTCATCTTCATCGTAATGTACCTGTGAAACATTCACAGAAGCCCGATTAAAGATACTTTCATCTCTTGCTTCATAACGAACACCTCCACCGTGTAACCCTTCATCACGCTCCCACTCTACTGCTTCAAATGCTTGTCTGTTTCCAAGTTCATAGCTTACATCGTTGAGTTTACTAACAAAGTAGGCTTGCAACTCTTCTACTAATGTATTAGCGATGATTGCTTCGGGTGATTTTGCGGGGATTCTCATAATTCGTACCTCATATTGATTTGCAAAAAGTATAACATAGCCATACCTAGTTTTATTTGATTTAGTTACAATGATATTCAGGAAAAAGTCAATAAGTATATAAAAGGAATATCTATGCATAAATATTTTATTTTAGCAACACTCACTGCAATAAGTTTTACAGGATGTTCAAATTCTATGAACACCGTAAACACACCCACTTTCAAACCACAAAGTTACCAAAAACCATCTGCTACAAAATCTGCAAACTTTAAAAACACCATGATGAAAGTTGCCCTGAGTACAAGAGATGATGCAAAATACAATAAAATAGAATTAGACACACCAGAGAAAAAAGCATGGTTCAAAGACCTGATGTTTAGACTCTGGGATAGACAAATTACCAGACATCAATTTATGGCTGAAGGAATGTCCAAGTACCCTACGCATCGTTACGAATTTGCCTTTGTTGCCAATGGATTTCAGAAACATTCGTAAAACATTTATCAGCTACTGATGCGCAGCAAAGTTTTGCGTCCAGTAATCTGAAAACCTTTCCCCTCTATTTTTTGTATGTGCCATTCCAAAGTCTGTAAAAACAGGATTCATTATATTGGCACAATGATGTTCAGATTGTTTCCATTGTTGCATAGTCTCTTGAACAGTAGACATACCAGATGCTATATTTTGTGCTAATCTCTTCCATTTTTTGTAACCATTGTTTTCTATACGTTCTTTAAAATTACTCGCCCGTCCCAGATGTTGGACTTTTGCTGTCCAATCAGAATCTCCAAAAGAACCTTTATGTTGAAAAGCATGATTTGCTAACATATCTGCACTATGTTCATATGCTGCATGATATAAACTATCATTCCATTGAAGTCTAGGTGCTGAGGGGAAGTAGCCCAAATTACCACAGTGACGCCCATGACTACGCATAGTATTGACCGCATGAAGGTAAGCATGTTTTGTAGAGCTATCTAAGCGAGGTGCAGGATAAGGATGAGAAATGATATGACTTTGTTTATATACATAGTGTGTGGAGGTACACCCGACTAGGAGCCATAGCCCCATGATAACGATATACTTATAGGGCATACGCAATAGGGTCATCTACACCCACTTCTTTAAACCCTTTTAATCTTAAACGACAAGAATCACACACCCCACACGCTTTGTCTTCTGATTGATAACAAGACCATGTATGCTCCAATGGCACCCCAAGTTCTAAAGATTTTTGTACGATTTGAGATTTTTTGAGAGAAACCAAAGGCATTTTTATCTCCAGATTAGTCTCATCTTTTGTACCTAAATTAATAGCCTTTTGCATCTGCTCTATGTAGCTCTCTCTACAGTCAGGGTAACCAGAACTGTCTTCTTCTACCACCCCTATAAACAATGCCTCTGCACTATGTTTTTCTGCAATAGCAGCTGCAATAGAGAGAAAAATACCATTTCTAAAGGGCACATAGGTTACAGGTACACCCTCTTCTAGTCCGCCTGTAGGTACCTCTATACTTTTATCGGTCAATGCAGATGCACCTATCTGCTCAAAAAAAGGCAGATCAATCTCATAATTTTTCACAGCATTCACCGATGTGGCTACTTTACGAAAACATTCTAACTCTTTTTCTTGGGTACGCTGTCCATAGTTGAAATGCACAGCGATAATCTCATAGCCCTCTTTCTGTCCTATCTTGGCAGACAATGCACTGTCCATACCCCCAGAAATAATACATACACACCGTTTAGTCATTTACCCATCCTGCTTTTCTTTTACTGCCATTTTACCAAGATTAGGGTAAACTTCCAGCATGATAGATTTGGATAATCAAACAACACTGAGCTTTGAACTCACACCATTAGAAGAGATAGCTTCGAGTCTTAGTACCAAAGAAGTAGAACTCATCATCACCGATGATAAAACGATGCAAGCACTCAATAGCGAACACCGAGGTAAAGAGAGCAGTACCGATGTACTCTCTTTTCCTATGGATGCACCTTTTACAGAACAGTCCATTTTTGGTATGCCTCTAGGAAGCATCGTTATCTCTGAGACCTATGTGAGAGAAAAAGCCAAAGCCTTAGGTCACACGATACAAGATGAGCTCTCTTTGCTTTTCATTCATGGGATGTTACATCTGCTTGGCTTTGACCATGAAAGAGACAGTGGAGAGATGCGTGACAGAGAAGAAGCCATCATAAAACAGTTTGATTTACCCAAAAGTTTAATCGTTAGAACAGGAGAATAGTTTGGATTTTGTTATTTTTGTTATTGCTATGGGTGTACTTATATGGGGAGCAGACGTACTTATAGAACAGAGTGAGCGTATTGCTTTAAAGTTTCATATACCTGAGTTTATCATCGGGGCGACACTGATTGCCTTAGGTACTTCTCTACCTGAGATGGCAGCCAGTGTAGCCGCTAGTTATAATGGTCAAGCCCAAATGGCTATTGCCAACGTTATAGGAAGTAATGTACTAAACATCACCCTAGTGCTTGCAACGGTCTTTCTCATTGCTAAAAATATTAATCCTGACAGAGACTTTTTTGCCAAAGACAGTACCTGGGCACTGGTACCTGTACTGGTATTTATACTTATGATGATAGATGGTGTCATTTCACGTTTTGATGCGATGTTACTTCTTTTACTTATGGGAGCATACCTTATGTTCTTACTCAATGATGCTAAAAATATGCCCAAAGAAGACATCGTTATACTCGAAGAAGAGACATTTTCATGGCTAAAAACAATCCCCATGCTCATTGTAGGTCTTGCTTTGGTTATAGTAGGTGCGCATTTTACAGTAGAAAGTGCCTCATCTATCGCCAAAAGTTTTGGTATCTCAGAATGGGTCATTGGTATTATTATGGTCTCTCTAGGTACATCCCTGCCTGAGCTTACTGTGAGCATCTCTGCTGCACTCAAAGGCAAAGTAGATATGGCTATAGGAAACATCATCGGCTCAAATATGGCAAATACCACTGTGGTTCTTGGTGCAGCAGCACTGGTAAAACCTATGCATATCAATGCCCCAGCCTACCTCTTTGATATTGCTACAATGATTATCGCCACACTCATTTTAGTCTTTATCACAGCAAACAAACTCTATAACAAATCTGCAGGTATCAGTCTCATTATTATCTTAGGTCTCTTTCTCAATAATACCTTGGAACATCTCTAAACAATACAATACATATCTACCAACTCTCTAAAAAGAAGAGAGATTGGTATCTAACGTATTTGTTCTTTCTTGTTGTTGTCCTTTAAAATACTTGTTTCTATAAAGCCATTTATAAATATCTGCAGCGATAGGTCCAGAGGTGCTCCCTCCGTGTCCACCATGTTCTACCAGTACTGTCACAACAAATTGAGGATCATTGTAAGGTGCGTAGGTGGTTATCCAGGCATGGGAACGATGGAAATAGGCTAGTTCATGTTCTTTTAAACGTTTTTTTGTTGACTGAGGAATAGACGTCACTTGGGATGTTCCTGTCTTCCCTGCAACAATGATAGGAAGTCCGCTCATCGTTCTAAAAGCCGTTCCCCCTCTCACATTACACACATCATACATCCCTTTTCTGATTTCATTCAGATAATATGCATCAAAAGAGATAGGCTTGATGGTAGGATGTGTCACATTGTCATCGATGACTTTTGCCATACGTGGAGTCACCAATTTGGATGTAGCCAGCAAAGCAGTATATCTGGCTACTTGCAGTGGTGTAACAAGGTCGTATCCTTGCCCAATAGCAGAGATAACAGTCTCTCCCATATACCATGCCTGTTTATAGCGTTTCATTTTCCACGCCTTATCAGGGATAACACCATTATATTCTCGAGGTAAATCCACCCCTGTTTTGACGCCCAAACCAAAAGAACGTAAGTGCTTTGC
>DRQB01000066.1 GCA_011330645.1 Campylobacterota bacterium
AGTACTTGTTTCTTTTTCTACTTTTTGTGTAGGCGCAGAATGTCTTTGATGTCTTTGTGCTTGATATTTTTTTTCATTAGTATATTCACGAAAAATAATCAACAATAGAAGTATGATAAAAACAGACAAACCAATACTTACCATAGACTCCCCTCTATGTATTAATGTTCTAATACTATAACTTATTTAACTTTAGAAAATGATATTTTGCTATAATCATATAAAAAATTAGGTACATAAATGATTATTGATACACACTGTCATTTGGATGATGAGCGTTATAAAGAAGATTTGGAGCAAGTACTAGAAAATGCAAAACAGCATGGTGTAGATAAATTTATCATCCCTGGAGCAGATCCCAAAACATTAGAAAGAGCGATAGAAATAGCCCAAAAATATGAAAATGTTTATTTCGCAGTGGGGGTCCATCCTTATGATGCTCAGGACTATCATAGAAAAGATTTAGAAAATTTTGTAAACCATCCTAAATGTGTGGCGATTGGTGAATGTGGATTAGATTATTTCCGTTTACCAGAAGAGGAAGAAGCCATAGCAAAAGAAAAGGCTTTACAAAAAGAAGTTTTTATAGATCAGATACTTTGGGCAAAAGAGCTGAGAAAACCTCTTATTGTGCATGTACGTGAATCAAGTGCAGACTGCTTAGCACTTTTAGATACCTATGCAGGTGAAGAAGGAGGGGTTTTACATTGTTATAATGCAGACGAATCACTTTTAAAGTTGGCTAAGAAAAACTTCTATTATGGCATAGGTGGTGTACTTACCTTCAAAAATGCCAAAAAACTTATCAATGTTTATCCTAAAATACCTGAAGATAAACTACTTTTAGAAACGGATGCTCCCTATCTTACGCCTCATCCACACAGAGGAGAAAGAAATGAACCAAGCTATACTGTACTTGTTGCAGATAAAATGGCAGAACTTTCTCAGGTAAGTAGTGAAGATATCGCTAAAATAAGTACAGAAAATGCACAGAGACTTTTTGCTTTTTAGCGTAAATATCTTATGAAATATCATTTATTAAAATACTTTTTTGTTCTGTTGTATATGACATCTTCCAGTCATGCTTATGATATCGCTAAAAAATACCCCTCCTACAGCTATGTATTGCATGAATTTGATATTGATAAGAGCTATATCAATAATGATGAGTTTTCTTACTTTGTATTTAAAAACGAAAAAAAGTTAAAACATTTTTATAGGCATTCCTTAGAAAGAGGAAAAAAGATATTACCTAAGATAAAAGGTTTATTGATGGGTGAAGGGGTGAGTGATTTATTTATTTATTTGTCTATGATTGAATCGGGTTTCTCCTCTTTGGCAATTTCTCCTAAAAAAGCAGTAGGTTTATGGCAATTTATGCCCAATACAGCAAGAGATTATCATCTGACTGTATGTGATACCTATGATGAACGTTGTGATACTACATCTTCTACATCTGCGGCTGTGGCGTATTTAAACAAACTGCATACAGAGTTTGGAAAATGGTATTTAGCCGCATTGGCTTACAATTGTGGTGAGGGTTGTGTTGAACGTGCTATACAAAAAGCAGGTACTGATGAATTAAGTATTCTTACAGATAATACATTAAAATATTTGCCAAAAGAGACACGGACATATATGAAAAAGATTTTACTGGTTGCCATGATAGGTGAAAATAATGCGCTCACTTTTTCTGCCAGTGGTACAGCGCCATTAAAAAATGATGTCACAGAAGTGGAAGTGAAAGGGGGAACCGATTTAAAAATACTGGCAAAACTCTTGAAAATGAAATACTCAGTTTTGCATAAACTCAATAGTAAAATTTTAAATGGTTTAGTGCCAACAGTGCAAAAAAGGTATAAAATAATCATACCTATTGAGAAAATATTTGCTTTCTATTTACGCTATGATATGCTTGATACAGTACCCGTACACAAGTCTCATCTTGTCTCTCATTATGTTAAACTAGGGGAAACATTAGAAAGTATTGCCAAATTATATCATACGCAAAGTAGTGAAATTATGATGGCAAATCATTTGGACAGTAATTATCTGAGCGTCAATCAATTTTTGGTCATTCCTGTAAGTAAAAAGATATTTGAAAAAATATCTATAGGTACATCTAAATAAATTTTATGATAAAATAAAGGTAGATTGTACTCAATGGGGTAGTGCTACATCACTTAAAACAGGGACACAAACATGCTAAAAAAATATATCAAACTTATTATTATTATCATACCACTCACTATACTTTTATTAGTTGGTGGTTATTTTGCATACAGTAGTTGGGACAAATATCAAAATGAAGTAAATTTAAAAGCACAGTTGGATAATACAGAACTCATACAATCTTTAGAACATTCTGTTCTCAATGAGATTGTATGTGTCGCTACAATGAGTGGACATAAAGAGTTAATAAAAAAAGTTTGTACGCCTACCCAAAAAACAACAGATGCAGTGATGCAACAGATATTGGCGCAAAAAGAAGATACATCTTTATATAATTTGGAAAAAGTGATCTATAATTTACGTAGCAGTGTCGCAGACAATGGTACGGCTGCTGTTGAGAAATTGGTCAATGGAGATTTGAATAAACAGATGAATGTTTTTATTCAAAAGTATACAGAAAAAATTAAAAATCATAATCATCAAATGGCAAATAAAGCATACTTAACGTACTATGCAGATGTTGCCAATATATCGTATGCAACAGAATCTGAAAAAGCATTGGTTTCCTACTATCTCACACTTAAAAAACCTATACCATCTAAAAATCTCATCTACTGGGATGAAATAGTAAGAAAGTCTCAAATCCCTGAACCTAAGGGACAAAAAATATCTATACTTCATGAAGATATAGAGGATATCTTTCAAAATAAAAATTTTCAAGCCACATTAAGAGCTATTGAAGATATACGTCTAGACATTATGATGCATGCATCTACGGGGCACTATAAAACAAATGTAGCTAAATGGGTGAGTTTACTCAATCAAAAACAAAAGGTATTGACGCGTGTTGAGGGGATGCTGTTGGGACATATCTTAGATGATGTTTCTACACAGATACATACACACTTTTGGGCACTTGTAGCCTCTCTTCTTGCCATGGTATTGAGTATACTTGGATTAGTATTCTATATACTGTTTTGGCGTAAAAATATAGAGAAAGAAAAGTTATTCAATACCTTGTTGGGTAAAATATCACAAATCTCTTCTGATGATGCTAAATTACAGGTGGATGATGATGTAGCTAGCTATAAGTTGGCATATGACTATATTGGTTCGGCTTATGAAACGATTCATGAAAAAGAAAATACATTAAGTATGGAAAATAAAACACATAAAGCCTTTTTAAATAATCTTGCCTATGAGATACGTACCCCACTGAATGCTATTTCTGGATATACAAAATTATTAAAAGAGACGGCGCTCAATACAGAACAGAGTGATTTTGTAACTATTATTGAAAATAGTTTTGAAAATCTTGATTCTATTTTATCAAAAATTGGTACAGAGAGTACGTTACCTGCACAAAAGTTAGAAGTTGCCAATACTTCTTTTGACCTTGTACGAAAAATTGAATCAGCGGTTGAAACATTTTCTATTAAAGCAGACCAAAAAGATATTGTATTAGGCTTATATATTGATCCTTCTTTATCTTTTAAAGTCAAAGGTGATGGTACAAAACTGTCACAGATTATTACAAATCTAATTGATAATGCTTTAGACTCAAGTAATGCCTATGATACTATCGCTATCGCCTTGGAAAAGATTCATAGTGATATGGAACAAATCAGTATTAAGTTCTCAATCACAGATCAGGGCATAGGTTACAATAAAGAAGAAATTGACCGTATGAGTGAGGTATTTGATTCTATGGAAACTGTAGAAAATATCAATACACTGGATATGAAGAATTTAAGTATTTCCAATAAAATCATTAAACGTATGGGTGGAAAACTTGAAGTTGTCAGTAAAAAAGGAGAGGGGTCAAGCTTTTTCTTTACACTTACTTTTGAAAAAGACAATCAACAAGTAGAGACAAGTGTGTATCCGACATTTGAAGGTATGAGAGTTGGTTTGGCACTGCCAAGCAAAGATATCCATCGACAAATTGATCAGACTTTGGAAATTTATGTAAAACATTTAGGTGCATCGTTTACGGTGTATGATTATGATACATTGTTTGAAAATAAAGAAGAACCGATATTGCCCGACTTGATGCTGGTGTATCATAATTATGCAAGACTTGATGGGGAAT
>DRQB01000067.1 GCA_011330645.1 Campylobacterota bacterium
GTATATACTAAACGATTCATTTCATCTTTCACAAAAGGTGCATTTTCAGGTTCTACTCTATCAACCATCACTTCGACAAATACCGTATCTGCAAAAATATTTTTAATCATATGAGATGAGGGTTTATAGCCACAGGCTGTCAAAATAAATAACAGTCCAAACGTAAATAATAATCCTCTCATCTTTTCTCCTTTTTTATGCAGGTTTAACGGCTAAGTTAACCAGTTTATTGGGAACGACTATCTCTTTAACAATAGTCATCCCTTCAAGCCACTTAGCCCCTGCTTCTTTTGCAGCAGTTAAGATTTCATCATTGCTTGCAGATGGACTCATCTCAATCTCTGTACGTTTTTTACCACCTATCATCACCATGTAGGCAATACTGTCTTGCACAAAAACTTCTTCTTTAACTTCCAACTTCGCACCCAAGTTTGCTCTTGCAAACAACATTTCAGAAAGCTCTGATGTCACATGCGGAATGATAGGTTCCAAGAGGTTTAACATAATGTACATTCCCTCTGTCCACACATCACTATTGTCTTGTTTATCCAGTGCATTGAGTGCTTCCATACAAGCTGCAATAAGCGTGTTAAACGCAAATGTCTTTTCATAGACATCTGTAGATTTTTGTAAAGCTTCATACACTTTTACTCGTGCAAGTTTAGACTCTTTGCTTAGTGTACTCTGGTCTATGTCTGGCAAGGTACTACCTGTTACCTTCTCTTTTCTGTCATAGAGTTTTTTAATGAACCTAAACGCACCTTCAACAGCAGAGTCATTCCACTCAAGCTCTTTAGCAGGAGGCGCAGCAAAAAGTGTAAAAAGACGTGCAGTGTCTGCACCATACTTCTCTACCAAGGCATCAGGGTCAACCGTGTTACCCTTAGACTTTGACATCTTCGCGCCATCCATAAGTACCATACCTTGTGTAAGCAGATTCTCAAAAGGCTCATCAATGTTGTGGTACCCAAGGTCACGAAGTACTTTGGTAAAGAAACGTGCATACAACAAGTGCAAGATAGCATGCTCTATCCCACCTATGTACTGGTCTACTCCTAGCCAATAATTGGCATCTTCTTTGTCTATACCTACTTCATTCCACTTCTTAGGGTTCGTTGCATAACGGAACTGATACCAGCTAGACTGCACAAAAGTATCTAGTGTATCTGTCTCTCGCACAGCATCTTTTCCACACTTAGGACAGGCACAATTTTTCCATGTCGGGTGTTTCTCAAGTGGATTCCCCTCACCCGTTATCTCTACATCTTCAGGTAACGCGATAGGCAAATTCTCCACTTTTTCAGCCACCAATCCACAATCATCACAGTGTACAAACGGAATAGGTGCTCCCCAGTAACGCTGACGCGAGATACCCCAGTTTCGTAGCTTGTAATTTGTGGTACCCTTACCCACTTCTTTGGCTTCAAACATCGAGATAATCTCTTTTTTTGCATCCACATTTGGGATACCTGTAAACAATTCTGAGTTTTCCAAAGTACCCTCTTGTGTATAAGGTAGCTCTTCGCCCCCAGCTATCACACGTTTAATCGGCAAGTCATACTTCGTAGCAAACTCAAAGTCTCTCTCATCATGTGCAGGTACTGCCATCACAGCCCCTCCACCATAGGATGCAAGTACAAAGTTTGCTGTCCATACAGGTATCTCTTCACGAGTCAGTGGGTGAATAACACTAAGCCCTAAGTCATACCCTTCTTTCCCCTCTTTGGCACGTTCTATCTCAGTCATGTTAGTGATTGTAACTATCTTTTCTGCTACATCTGCATCTAACAAATCATTATCTAACAAATATTTAGTAATTGGATGTTCAGCTGCCAATGCAGAGTAAGTCACCCCAAAAATAGTGTCTGGCCGCGTAGTAAACACAGTAAACTTCTCAAATTTTCCACCAAGTTTTGCTTTACTCTCTTCGCTCAGTTCAAACTCAAACTCAAGCCCTTGTGATTTCCCTATCCAGTTTTCCTGCATAGTGAGTACTTGCTGTGGCCATTTACCCTCAAGCTGTTTCAAATCACCCAGCAAGTCATCTGCATATTTGATGATGTCCAAATAATATCCCGGCATCTCTTTAAGCTCTACAGGATTATCACAACGCCAACAGCACCCCTCTTCTACCTGCTCATTGGCAAGTACGGTATGACAGTCTTCACACCAGTTTACAGTCGTAGATTCACGGTAAAGTAAACCCTCTTCAAACATCTTGATAATGAATTCTTGTTCCCACTTCGTGTAGAGCTCATCACAGGTAGCAAATTCACGCGTTTTAGAGAAGCTAAGACCTAGAGTATTAAGCTCTTTTCTCATGTAGTCTATGTTTGAGTATGTCCAGTCTTTTGGATGTCTACCGTGTTTAATGGCAGCATTTTCAGCAGGCATACCAAAGGCATCCCAACCGATAGGGTGAAGTACATTAAAATCTTGTTTTCTATAGTAACGCGCAAATGCATCACCAATGGCATAATTTCTCACATGCCCCATGTGTAGTCTCCCACTAGGAAAAGGGAACATAGAGAGGATATATTTCTTCTTTCTTGTTAACGCATCATCTGGCTCAAAAGCCTTCTCATCATCCCATTTTTTCTGCCACTTGGCTTCAATCTCACTTGGATTGTAACTCATCATCATTTCCTAAAATTCTTTTCAAGAATTATAGCTAATGAATCAAAAATTAAAAGTTAAAAATTGAGTTATTGTCACTTATATTCTTTTAATTTTTAACTTTTAATTTTCAGTAAGCTTTTTAGCTTACTGAAACGTATTACACTGCCCTAAATCACCTGAAGTAAGTCCTCGCTTGAACCATTCCATACGTTGTGCAGAACTTCCATGTGTAAATGCATCTGGTCGCACATATCCTGTGGCTTCTTTTTGTAATTTATCATCCCCTATAGAACTGGCCGCTCTCAATGCTTCTTCAATATCTCCTTGCTCCAAAATATTGAACTTTTTCTGTGCATGATTTGCCCATACTCCTGCATAACAGTCTGCTTGAAGCTCAACTCTCACTTGAAGTGCATTGGCTTTTGTACTATTTCCCCAGCTTTGTTTCGCACGTTGTACTTTGTCCAATGTACCTTGCATATTTTGGATGTGGTGTCCTATCTCGTGGGCAAGTACATACGCTTGTGCAAAGTCACCAGGGGCACCATGTCTTTTTGCCAATTCATCAAAGAAACCTAAATCAAGATAGACTTTTTGATCAGTAGGACAATAAAAAGGACCCATCTGTGCAGACGCATACCCACAACCAGAGCGTGTACTTCCACGGTATAGTACCATCACTGGTTCTTTATACCGCATACCATATTTTGGTAATACATCTTTCCATACCTCTTCCGTACTTCCAAGCACTTTTTTAATGAAAACAGCTTGTTTGTCATCTTGTGCTTTATTGACAGCTGAAGAAGATGCCCCTCCCATACCTACCAATGAAAGAGGATTGAAACCAGAAAAATATGCCACAGCACCTAGTCCTATAATCGCCCAACCAAATTTTGTTTTAAGGAGTGGTTTTATCAAAGGCCATATAACCATCATAGTTCCCATAGAAGGTAAACCGCGTCTACCTCCTCCTGAAGAACTTCTTCTATCATCTACATTACGACTTTCTTGTTCATCATCCATACGCATATCAAAACCTTTAACATTTATTTATTCAATTATACCAACCAAAAGTAAAAATCTACTACAATATTACTACTAATTTACCAACTCGTTCCCATCGCTCCTGCGTGGGAATGCATACTTAAAATTTATACAATTTGTATACATTCCCAGCGAGGACGCGGGAAACGAGAAGTGTCTAGGAGTTTTTGTGTCATTAGCCCTTGCAAGAAAATACAGACCTGCCACTTTTGATGACCTCATAGGTCAAGAGGCAGTTTCACAAACTTTATCGCTTGCACTTGATGGCAACAGACTCTCTCATGCTTATCTTTTTTCTGGACTTAGAGGTTCAGGTAAGACTTCCACAGCGCGTATCTTTGCAAAAGCACTGCTTTGTGAACAAGGTGCAACCTCTCACCCTTGTGGTACATGTACCCACTGTAAAATGGCAGCAGACAATAGTCATATGGATATCATCGAAATGGATGCTGCGAGTAATCGTGGTATCGATGATATCAAAGACCTCATAGAACATACCAAATACAAACCAAGTTCAGCACGCTACAAAATTTTCATCATCGATGAAGTCCATATGCTGACCAATCAAGCTTTTAATGCACTACTTAAAACACTGGAAGAGCCACCAGACTTTGTCAAGTTTATCTTAGCAACGACTGACCCACTGAAACTCCCTGCTACTATTCTTTCAAGAACACAACATTTTAGATTTAAAAAAATCCCTCAAAACCTTGTACTAAAACATTTAGAGCATATCTTAAATCTTGAAAATATAGGTTTTGAAAAAGATGCGTTAGAGATACTAGCACGTTCAGGTGCAGGGAGCTTACGGGACTCACTCACACTTACAGACCAAGCCATCGTCTACTCTAAAAACTTTGTAGATGTAGCAACAGTCACAGGGATGCTTGGCATCATTGAGCCTAGCCATTTAGAAACGCTACTCTCTGATATCATGATGAAAGACAGTACTAAAGTCTTAGCCTTTATCAACATGGCACGAGACTATGAAGCAGAGATGATACTAGATGAGCTTACCCTCTACATTAAAGAGTTACTCTTAGGTGGCAATGGTAAATTTAGTCCTATGATTATAGAACGTTTCTTTAGAGTCATCGCAGAGTCTAAAGCACTGCTTGCATTAGGAAGTGATGGAGAATTTGTCCTTTCCTTGGCTTTGTTTAAAATGATGGAAAGCCTAGAAATAAAAGACATAGACACCATGATACGTGGACTGGAAAATGAACTTAAAGGGGTAGAAGTCTCAGAGATTATGGTGAGCACTCCTGTTGCCGATGTTTCTGCTCCTGCTGAAGTCATCACCATCACAGAAGATGAGATAGTGGCCACCTTGCCTACAGCTAAACTCAAGCCTGTTGCTAAAATAGAAGCGCCTCAAGAAGTAGAAAAAGAAACAGCACCCACCGCTTCAATCGAGACAATGACTCAAAGCGTAGTCAGTGACAATAAAGTAATTGCAGAAGACATATCGAAGAGTCCGGAACCTTTGGTATCTGAGCCTGTTAAAGTACAAATAAATCCACATCAAAAAACATTTGATACGCTGGTGAAAAAGATTTACGACAGAGACTATGACTTAGGAACATGTTTTGAAAAAAATATTGACTTTGTCTCTTTTGAAGAAAACAAACTTACATGGGAATCCCAAGCCCAAGCAGATGAGAAGAAA
>DRQB01000068.1 GCA_011330645.1 Campylobacterota bacterium
AGGGTTTCCATCTTTGCCATGATTAGGTTATGAAATACACCATTTTCAGGCATATTGTAGTCTATGAGATCAGGAGCCATAGGTTTAAGCATAGGCAAGAAGACACGCTCTGTCGCCCACCCCATATACTTATCTTCCAATGGTGGTTTACCTACCACTGTGGCTGCAAAGACTGGGTTCTTTTTCATAGTAATCGTCTCTACTTCCATGACAGGAAATGGTTCTTTAAGGGTGTAATACCCTGTATGATCACCAAAAGGCCCCTCTATTTCCATCTTTTTGGGGTCTACAAACCCTTCTATAACGATGTCTACATCTCTAGGAATATAGATGTCATTGGTAATGGATTTGACCAATTGTGCATTTTTATTGCGTACAAAACCGTAAAGTAACATTTCAAACATCCCATGAGGCATAGGGGCTTGGCCACACCAAATGTAGAGAGGGTCACCACCTATGGCTACGGTTACTGGCATCTTTTTCCCTGCACGTTGATACTGATCGAAAAAGTGAGAAGCATCTTTGTGAATCTGCCAGTGCATACCCAGTCTGTTTTTATCATATTGTTGAAGCCGATACATCCCAAGATTTTGCATCTGTCCATCTAAGCTTTGCGTATAGACCTGTCCCATGGTAATAAATGGTCCACCATCCTCTTCCCATGTTTTAAGTATAGGGAGTTTATCTAAGTCTACTTCGCTTTTAGGGATGATAACTTCTTGACACTCCCCTTTAAATTTTAAACGTTTAGGAAAAACATTTTTAAGACTAAAAAGTTTAGGAATCATTGCTAGTTTGGCTTTAAGTCCTTTGGGTGGTTTGAGTTTCAACAACTCTTCTATTCCCTCTGCCACATCATCAGGATGTTTGCCAAATATCTTTTCAGTGAGTGGCTTATTGGCAAAAATATTCATCAGTACAGGCATGTCATACTCTAAGCCCTTTGCTTTATTGACTGGCTTAGTGAAGAGTATAGGTCGAGAATCATTTTTTTTGACTTCTACATAAGCAACATGAGGGATTTCGAGTTCTACATCCAATGGTGTATTTATTACCTTTAAATCGCCATTTTTCTTAAGCCAGTCCACTACGTCTTGCATCGTTACATCCCTTGATAAATTATTAAAAATATTATAGCTATAAAGTGATTTATAGTTGATGATTATGGTATCATATAATGAAGACTACCCCCAGAAGGATAAAGAGAGAAATGCGTATACTTTTAAAATATTTACTCATAGCTTTTATCTTTATTTTTATTTTTATCTCTTATCTCTTTTTTACAAATTCAGGACAAAAAACGGTTTATAATATTCTCAGTTTTGTCGCCACACATAAAGCAGGTGTTGATATAGAAGTAAAACATATTAATCTTCATCAGTACCCCTATGTATGGGCAGATGTTATTGTCGAAGAACAATATGTGATGCACATTGATGGCTTTATGAAAAAGCGCCATTTTGACTTACGCTATACCCTTCATTCAAGCTGTCTAAAAAGTGACATCTGTACCTTTGATGATGAGATTAATATCATAGGAAAAGCGACAGGCTGGAGCAAAAATATGAAAATTACAGGAGAAGGTGCAGCCCTTGATGGGAATGTAAGTTATGCTTTTGTAAAACAACATCATATTTTTAAAGACATAGACTTAAAGCTTCACGATGTCAATTCTTCTAAACTTTTTTCTCTTTTAGAACAAAAACCTCTCTTTAAAGGTAAAGCCCAAAGCCATATACATTTTGATGTCATAGAGAAAGCACATAAAGAAGGTACCATTGACTATCAAGTCAAAGACAAAGATTTTTATGGACTGGATGCTGCTTTAAAAATGCATATAAGTGTCAATGACAACAACCACACCTTCAGTACAAAGCTCATAACACCTGAATTGAGGCTATATATTTATGGGGGTAAATATAATCAAGAAAAAAAATATGCCCATGCCAATTATACCTTGGAAGCGAAAGATTTATCGAGACTCGAGAAACTTCTTCATGCCAAACTCAAAGGCAGTTTTCATACACATGGAGAGATGATTTATGATAAAGGCATAAGTATTACTGGTGTATCAAAAGATATTGGTGGTGTCTTACATTTTAATTTTGATAACAAAAACCTCATGCTTCTTTTTAAAAATGTCTCTTTTGTAAAACTCATGCACATGCTAAACACCAAAGCCATACTTGATGCAAATGCTACAGGACAAGCAACCTATGATCTTGCAAATAAAGAACTCTATCTCAATACACAACTGTTAAAAGCCAAACTTCTCCCTTCTAACATCACACAAACTGTAGAAAAAAAGTTTCATTTCAAGCTTACACAGCAAATATTTGATAAAAGTCATATTGTCATGCATTATAAAGAGAAAAAACTCACGTCTGACATTACACTGGCAAATGATCTCATGCGTCTTACACTTAAAAATACAAAAATCAATGCTTCACATAATGCCATAGATACCTACATTGATATACAGATTCCACATCATGCTGTGCAAGGACAACTCTATGCAAGAACGGATGATATTGGAGCAAAAAAGCTCGATGATGTTTATGTGAAATTTGATGGTACAGTAGAAAAACATTATCAAGTAAAACTGGATGGTTTAGTGAGTGAACGTTTTGTCAACATGGACTATGTCTTAAGTAGTGCACGCTTACCTAGTCCTATGTGTACCATCGTAGATGACATCAATCTTTCGGGGCATCTCAGTGGTTCTTTTACTCGTCTTTATATAAGCAGTGCAGGTACTGCTATGGATGGGCATATGAAGTTTTCAGCGATTAAACGTAAAGAGCGCTGGGAAGATGTGGTATTGGACCTTAAAAATATTCATGCACTCAAACTATTTACCCTACTGGGGCAACCTACCTTCCCTTCAGGAAAAGCAACTATCGCGGCAACATTTGACTACTTCGATACACAAGACCGAAAAGGACATCTTGACTATCAACTAGAGCATGGAAAATATAAAAAATTACCACTTCAACTGCATGCTATATTTGATATTCGGCATAAAGATATTTTATTTGCATCCAACGCCAAGTTATCTACAGCAGATATTAACATCACAAAAGGGGAGTATCATTTAGATACCAATACCTCTCAAGCATTTTATACCGTTACTACGAAAAATTTAGCACCTTTAAAACCTCTTATTGGTGCCTATTTAGGGGCTTTCACATCTTCAGGAGAACTTCACTATAACAAAAATTTACAAATACGTGGTTTGAGTAATTCATTTGGGGGGATGGTAGATTATTTGTATAAAAAAGAGATGCTCTACATCGACTTAGAAAAAGTTTCACTGGGGCGATTTATGCGTCTTTTCCCTTATCCACAGATGTTAGATGCACAGGTCAATGGAAATATTAATTATGATTATAAACAAGAAAAACTACTTGTGCGAACAGACTTGAACAACACAAGATTTCTAAATTCTGATTTAGTTGAAACAGTGTTTCAAAAATCAGGTGTAAATATGCTCAAAGAAGTCTTTCCTTATAGTACCTTACATGCAAGTTATCAAAAGGGGATTGTACTTGGAGATATTGTGCTTAAAAACAAACAGAGCCATTTCTACTTTACCAATGTAAAAATGGATAAAAAGCATAATACTGTGAATGCTTATTTTGACTTAAAAATGCAAGGACAAGAGTTTTCAGGAAAAGTGTATGGTTCACTCAAACATCCAAAAGTAAACCTTAACATGCAAAAACTCATACGCTATCAAATGGACAAACAACTTGATACCTACATGGGAAAAGGAAACAGAAAACTCATGGAAGCCATGCCCATGGGAGGGGTAGCCAAAGATATGGCTGCAGATATGGGAGCAGGATTTATGGGGATGTTTTTTTAAGATATCTTAAAAATGAATAAAAGGCACGCGACTGGTCGCTTTAAAGCCTTTCGGGCATCTCATCTTTAAAGGCTATAGACTCTGCTTTTTCTAAGATGTCTAGTGCACCATCGGCTATCATAGCTTGCGCAAGTTGTGTGCCGAGAGTGTCACAGTCACTTATTTTAGATGTCAGTTCTTTGTGCATGATGTTTGTACCATCAGGGTAGCCTAACATCGCTTTAACAGTAATGTCCTCACCAGTGATGATGGCATTCACTGCCACAGGTGCCGAACACCCTGCTCCTATGGCAGAGACAAAGTCACGCTCTAACTTGGTAGATGTAAATGAATTTTCATCATTTAAACTCATCGCAATTTCACGTACTCTGTCATTTGAAGATACGATTTCAATACCCAGTGCCGCTTGTCCCATAGGTGGAATAAAAAAATCAAGTTTTTCTACAAAAGGAATATCTTTAAGTAAATCAAGTCTATAGAGTCCTATATATGCAAGGATAATAGCATCATACTGCCCTTCTTTGAGCTTTCTAAGACGTGTATTGACATTACCTCTAAGTTCTTTGACTTTGAGGTCAGGACGCTTTTCTAAAAGCTGCATACGACGTCTAAGACTTGTTGTCCCTACCGTTGCCCCAAGAGGAAGTTCATCTAAACTTTTATAGGTATGGGAAAGAAGTACATCACTTTGGTCTTGACGTGTAGTGATCGCACAAAGTTCCAATCCATCAGGAATGTAAGTTGGAACATCTTTCAAAGAGTGGACTGCCAAATGGGCATTCCCCTCAAGCATTTCATCTTCAAGTTCTTTTGTGAAATGTCCTTTCCCTCCTATAAGAGCTAAAGGTTTGTCCAATATTTTATCACCCTTAGAAGTAATTTCATTCAGTTCTACTTTTACTTCAGGGAAGGTTGTTTCTATTCTTTCTTTTATATGATATGCCTGCCAAAGTGCCAAATTACTTGCACGTGTTGCTATAACCAGTTTTTCCAAAATGTACCCTCTTACTTTATAAGTTTTTTATATCCGTCACGCATTTTATCCCATTTACCATCTATATAAATAGTTGGCGTACCAGAAACCATCATACGTCCTGCTGCATCTTCATCTGCTTTAATGGCATCTTTTACCTCTTTTTTATTGAGATCTGCGGCTGAAACACTATAACCTGTGTGTGTCTGTATGGCAGAAAGTACCTTTGTCATATTTGTTTCTCTTGGCTTAATCTTGAGTGTATACATCTTTTCCACCACATCCATTTTCCCTGCTTTTTGTGCTACATGCATCACACGTGTCAATATGCCAGAAACGGGGTGAATACGTAAAAGAGGTAAATGATAATAATAGATTGCTATTTTCTCAGGATTCTCTTTGGCCGCTTTAAAAATACCAGGTACTGTCTCTTGACAGAAGGGACATTGAGGATCAGAGAAAATAAGTATTTTATGTTTTGCATCTTTATTTCCAAAGAGTAAGTGTGCATCATCATAATAAGCTTCAGGTACAGAAGGCTTAATGAGATCACGATAGTCTTTACCTGTTTTTAAATTAACTAGATGCCCAGTTACAAGCCCATCTTTGATAAACATCATTTCAGGGGCATGGATATCTTTCTTTTGATACTCCAAATCCATAGTAGTAAGTAAGATATTCCAACCTGGTAAATCTTTATCTGTTTTAGACTCTATTACAGTGACACCTTTGACTTTTACTTGTGGATTTTTTACAATCGCTTTTTTTACATAATTGAGTAATAATTTCTGATCTGGTTGTGCATTAGCACTAAGCGTTATCGTCGCTACGGCTGTGCTCATCAATAATTTCGACATCAATGACATCATCATCTCCTTGTTTTTTAAAATGTGTATTTTTTTGTTCAGGTGTTATTTTAGCAACAAATTGTAAATAGAATGTGTAAGCCAAGGCGACAAGACCTAAAAAATCTGTCAAGACACCTGGGATAATGAGAAGTATCGCTGCTGCTAAATACGACATACTAGCATTTTGAAACTTTTTCATATCAAGTTTGCCTTGCCTCATGGCATTCATATTACCCATCATTGTATAAGATGATCTTTGTAAAAGTGTCATGCCTACAAAAAAGCTTAACATGATCCAAATCACTGACCCTAAAAACCCTATTTCTTCTCCTACTTTCAGAGATAAATAGAGTTCAAGAAAAAGAAAAGGAATCAGTAAAATAATCACTATAAAACCTTTTTAAGTATGCTGTCAAGTACATTTTCAGAAGAAAATTCTTCTTTTTCGAGTCCTCTTCTTGTAACAACTTCAACCAAACCATCTACAAGCTTTTTACCAATCACCACAGCATAAGGTATACCTAAAAGTTCAAAATCTTTGATCTTAGGACCAAAACGCTCTTTTCGGTCATCAAGTAATACATCAACACCTTTGGCTTTAAGCTCAGTATAAAGCTTCTCTCCCAGAGC
>DRQB01000069.1 GCA_011330645.1 Campylobacterota bacterium
AAGTGTCTTTCCTGTAATGGCGTAGTCACTTTTTAAATTCTCAAAAGAAACGAGCATCTCCTGAGGGACTTGCATGGTGAGTAGTTTTAAATCTTGTTTGACACTATGAATGATGTTGTTTTTAATATCCCCAGAAAAAGTAAGCCCTTTCATCTTGATGTCAACATTTTTTTCACCCTCTAGCGTTTCATCTATATCGTTCATATAGCCTTTAAATCCATTACCAAGTTTATTGACAGCGATGTGCATAAGAAAGGTTTTTTTCTTTAACATTTTTTCAATTTGAGTGAAAGCCTTTTTATCTTTTTCCTCTTTGAGTGATGTGGTGATAGCCGTAGGAAGAGCAAGAGGATACATGTCAAAAGAAACAGCAGAGTAAGTATCATCCAAATACGCAACATCTACGCCTACTTCTAGCCCTTTAAGTAGCGCTGCATCATTGACATTCATCTGGACACCTTGACGTGTTAGAAAGTGTGCAATTTTTTGTGGTTCGTCAAAAGTGATAATAAAATGTTCTTTTGTCTCTGCTATCTCTCTGCCTTTGACAGAGAAGCCTTCTGTTTGTAAGCTACTCAGTTCTGTATTTACCTGTGCTTTCATTTGTTCAGTTAACTGTGATGAACCTGCAGTGATGTAGTAAATGAGACCAACGACAACGACACCAATAACTGCTAAACCTAATTTCTTACCCATGTGTTATCCTTTATAAATGTTTTTTAAATGTTCCATTTTTTTACCCATGTTGAGTAGGGTCATGTCTGCTAAAGTCAATGCCATCATGGCTTCACAAACTACCGCACCACGTAAAGCAACACAAGGGTCATGTCGTCCACTGAGTTTGAAATCTAGTTCTTCATTTTTTGTTGTGATGGTGTGTTGTTCTTTAAAAATAGATGGGGTAGGCTTAAAATGTGTTTTTACGATAATTGTATCACCATTAGAAATACCCCCTAGGATACCACCTGAATGATTTGATGTAAATCCATCTAGTGTTATCTGATCATTGTTTTGTGAGCCTTTGAGATGTGTCGATGCTATGCCATCTCCTATCTCTACAGCTTTGGCTGCGTTGATACCCATCATCGCTTCTGCCAGAATAGCATCGAGTTTATAGTAAAGAGGCTCCCCAAGTCCTATGGGTACACCTGTAGCAGTCGTGAGTACCACGCCCCCGACAGAATCATGGTTGTTTTTAGCTTTTAAGATGGCTTCTTCTTGCGCTGCCTCTACTGCAGGATCAAGTGCATAGAGTTTGGAGGTTTTTGCATGGACAAAGTCCTGAGCATTGCCTTTAATACCATCGACTTCACACAGTCCAGACTGTATCTCTACGCCTAGTTCTTTTAGCATCAGTTTTGCTATGGCTCCTCCTGCTACACGTGCAGCAGTTTCTCGTGCAGAGGAACGTCCCCCTCCACGGTAGTCGCGGAGTCCATACTTATGAAAGTAGGTAAAGTCTGCATGTCCCGGACGAAAGAGGTCTTTGACATTGTCATAGTCTTTAGACTTTTGATTGGTATTAAAAATAATCATAGCAATAGGCGTTCCCGTACTTAGCCCTTCAAAGACACCAGAAAGGATTTCAAACTTGTCATCTTCTTTACGTCCTGTTTCCAACTTGGATTTACCAGGTTTCCTGCGGTCTAACTCGGATTGGATAAAGTCTTCATCTATGGTAAGTCCTGCGGGTACACCATCAAGGATACATCCTAAGGCTTTACCGTGAGACTCTCCAAAGGTTGTGAGTGTGAGTTTTTTTCCAAAGGTATTCATGATTTTAATTCCTTAAGTGCAATCTGTGCAGCTTTTTGTTGTGCTTCTTTTTTACTCTTGCCTTTTGCTTTTGCAATGACTTTATCATCTAAAAGAATAGCAATCTCAAACTCTTTTTTATGGTCTGGACCAGAAGAACCCAGCATTTCATAATTTGGTGTGACACCATGTGTGGCTTGTGTGAGTTCTTGTAAAGCAGTTTTGTAATCTTTTGACAAGGATTGTAAATCTATCTTAGGGTGACACTCTTCTAAAAGTTTAATAGAAATATTTTTAGCAACCTCAAGTCCTGCTTCAAGATACACAGCCCCAATAATCGCTTCAAAGGCATTGGATAGAAGAGAAGATTTGTTTCTTCCATTGTTGTTTTCTTCTGCAAGAGAAAGATAAATATAGTTCCCAAGATTTAATTTTTTAGCCAGGAGTGTAAAGCCTGATTCATTGACAAGGGATGCACGTATTTTTGACAAAATACCTTCATCTGATTTTGGGAATTTAGCAAACAGGTATTCCCCTACAATGAGATCAAGTACTGCATCTCCTAAAAATTCAAGCCGCTCATTATTGTAAGGCTTTTTATGACTTTTATGTGTCAAAGCCTCAATAATCAATTGCTTGTCATCAAATATATAGTTCAATTGTTTTTCTAATTGACTGTAATCGTTCATTAAGTTGTCTCCTATAGTGTTTCTTTTATGCGTTCTGCCTCATTTCGAGCCAGTTCATCACAGCGTTCATTTTCTGGGTGTCCATTGTGTCCACGTACCCAAGTTCCTCGTACGTTATGTGGTTTAGCAGCTTCTAAATAAGCTTCCCACAAATCGACATTTTTGACTTTGGCAAAGTTTTTACGTACCCATCCAGACAGCCATTCATTGATGGCTTTTACGACGTATGAACTGTCTGAAATGACTTCTACATCACAAGGCTCTTTAAGAAGTTTGAGACCCTCTATGACCCCTTGAAGTTCCATACGGTTGTTGGTAGTATGTGTGTCTGCACCACAGTATTCTTTGCGTTTGCCTTTAAACTCCAGTATGCCACCATATCCACCAGGACCAGGGTTTCCGAGGCTGGAGCCATCAGAGTAAAGAGTAATCTGTTTTCGGGCTTGTTTTTCCAATGTTTTCCTCAACTTCTACAGAGTGAATTGCCATACAGTTTGGGCATCGTTTAAAACCAATAGGGAAACTTTGTTTACATTTTTTACAGAGGTAAGAAAAGCGTAAATCACCCTCTTCAAATCCATTTTGTTTCGCAGTGGCAAGCATGTCTAATGCAAAAATACCACTTTCTCCTATGTGTGTTTCTGACTGTTGTAGATACCCTTTTGCATAGTAAAGTGTATGTAACTGTTTATTGGATGTGATTATATCCAAATCGAGTTGTGAATTGGGTAAGAACCAAAGGATATCAAGTATCTCTTTAATGCGCGCAGGGTCAATCACTTTCCATGCTTCTTGGGTATCGAGTTTGAGCAGTGCCGAGACTACTTCACGGTAAAGTTTAGGTTCTTCTTCTAATATATTTTTGAGCCTTGATACTTTATGTTCGGGAGATGTTTTTTTATTGGCTGTAATCTGTGAAAAGTCTAAAAACTTTTTAAGTGCATAGGTGTCTTCTTTTAAAAGTTCAAGTGGTTCTATCACTTCTTTGGCTTTGACATACTTGTGCATCATTTCATACACGACTCCGAGCTCGTAGAGTACTTTTTTGTTACGGGGCTGTTTTCTTAAAATATCTGTATAAATACTCCTTGCTCTTTCTAAAAAACCTGCATGTAAATAGGTGTTACCCAGTCTTTCAAGGAGTTCTATTTTCCCTAAATCATCAGAGATATTTTTAATAAGATAGAGATAGATAGAAATAGATTTATGATATTCCCCTGCATTTTCAAAGGCTTTTGCTAAAAGTGTAAGTGGTTTAAACATATGTGGTTCATAGGGCATATCAGTGGTATCTAAGGCACATTCCGAAGAGTCAAATTTATCTAAGAATTTAAGTAAATGCCCTTGCTCTTTTTGTTGTCTATAGACACTCCATCCATAAGTTGCCACAGCAATAATCAGTCCCAATACAATAATGAGTAAGATACTAAAAAGTGGGTCATTATAAGCAGGTAAAATATGTTCCAAAAGAATCCTTACTTCGGCAGTCTCAGCAACCGATATTTAATCTCTCTGAGTTTGTCAAAGGAATAGCTACTTAGATTATATCAAATTAGATATAATTCTTCTATGATAGATAACGCCTCCATAGAATCCTTGAAAAACAGTATCGATATTATTGATGTAGTAGGTAGCTTTGTAGAGTTACGTAAAGCAGGGGCAAACTACAAAGCAAACTGTCCTTTTCATGGGGAAAAAACACCCTCGTTTGTTGTGAGTCCCTCTAAACAAATATACCACTGTTTTGGTTGTGGTGTAGGAGGAGACAGTATCAAGTTTCTCATGGAGCTTGAAAAACTCTCTTACCCTGAAGCCATAGAGAAACTGGCTTCTATGTTTAACTTTTCATTGACATATACCAAGGGAAGTTCAGACTACTCTGATGCAAAACGTGTGCTTGAAGCCATAGGGCAATGGTATGTCAAAAATCTTTCTCGTAACCAAACTGCCATGTCGTATTTGCTAGAAAGAGGGGTAAGCCAAAGCTCCATAGAAAACTTTGAGATAGGGTATGTCCCTACGGGTACGGAAGTAATGCAGTTTTTACAAGCTTCTTTGCTTCCACTTCCTCAGGCAGCCGAAGCGGGTATTATTGCTCAGAGTGAAAATGGAGGAGGGTATTATGCACGTTTGGTGGAGCGTATTACTTTTCCTATTTATTCTGCAAGTGGGGCTATAGTAGGTTTTGGGGGTCGTACGATTACCAATCACCCTGCAAAATATATTAATTCTCCTCAGACAAAACTTTTTAATAAGTCACGGCTGCTCTATGGGTATCATTTGGCAAAAGAGAGCATTTATAAAAATAAAAAGCTCATAGTCTGTGAGGGATACTTGGATGTGGTGATGTTTCATCAGGCAGGTTTTACGGAAGCAGTTGCAGGGATGGGGACAGCTTTAACCACAGAGCACTTACCTATACTACGTAAAGGTGATCCTAAAATCATTTTGGCCTATGATGGAGACAAGGCAGGGGTTGCTGCTGCATTGAAAGCAGCTGATATGCTTAGTAAAGCAGGTTTTGATGGAGGTGTGGTTCTTTTCCCTGATGGACAAGACCCTGCAGACCTCATTGCCAAGGGGGAGAGTGAAAAAGTAGCAGCCTTGTTACGTAATGCGAAACCACTGATTCCTTTTGTCATAGAGAAGATTTGTGAAGGCTATGATCTTCATGACCCTAGAGCCAAAGAAGCGGCTTTTGGTGCAGTCAAGCAGTTTTTGGAGGGACTTAGTGAAATCATCAAAGATGCCTATACCCCTTTGGCGGCTACAGTATTGGGTGTGGCACCAGCAATGTTTGGTAAGCAAGCCAATATGTCACAAGCCAGAGAAAATTTTTCTGAGCGTAGAGATGATGTCGCTCAGTTGGGTATTTTAAAAACACTTCTTGAAAAGCCAGAACTGATTGATACCGTGCTTAATGTAGTAGATGTGAGTATGTTTGAACAATATGCAGCACTTTTTTCCGCTTTACTTGAAGGAGAAAAAGAGCATCCTCAACTTGTCGGACTTTCTGTAGACGAAACATTTCAAGTGATGAATGAAGAAGAACTTAAAAATGTATTGCGTAATTTTCTTATCAAACATTATGATACGAAGTTAAGAAATGTGGTAGCAGATACCAGTATACCTTTTGCTAAAAAAAGTTTTGTCATTCGTAAGATAAAGACAGATATAATACCCAAACTCAAACGTGGTGAACTTGTCACGTTTGATGAAAATTTAATTTAAAGGCTAAGTTATGGCAACAGCATCAGCTAGACATATACTCGTAGGTGACGAAGCGACATGTATCGCATTAAAAGAAAAAATAAATGCAGGTGAGATTACTTTTGAACAGGCAGCAAAAGAGAACTCTACTTGTCCATCGGGCGCAAGAGGTGGAGAACTAGGCACATTTGGTCAAGGTCAAATGGTACCAGAATTTGATAAAGTGGTATTTAATGATGAGGTAGGTGTGGTACATGGTCCTGTACAAACACAGTTTGGTTACCACCTTCTTGAAGTAACAGAACGTTCTTAGAGGATTACCCTTCATATTTAAGGTAGGTTTGCCTGCCTTATGTTAAAATTATTTTTTCTAAATTTGGGGAATTAGCTCAGCTGGGAGAGCGCTTCGCTGGCAGCGAAGAGGTCGACGGTTCGATCCCGTTATTCTCCACCAAATTTAATGATAGACTGCATTATTTGCATCTACCTTTCACGCGTTTTCACTCAATGTACTTGATGTACATTTCCTTCAAATCATGCAAAATCTAGATACAGTTAAACAGACTCTCTATGAAATTTTATATATAATATTGTAATTTTATGAATGCTAAAATGAGATTTTATTTGAAAGTTTGGTGACCCCAAGGAGACTCGAACTCCTATAACATGGATGAAAACCATGGATCCTAACCGTTAGACGATGGGGCCAACAAAATGATAAGTGTACAAGATTTAAATGGTGACCCCAAGGAGACTCGAACTCCTATAACATGGATGAAAACCATGGATCCTAACCGTTAGACGATGGGGCCATTCATAACTTGTGGACGGAATTATATAGACAGGGTGCTTAAATAACTCTTAAATAGAGTATAATTTATGAAAAAATGAGGAAGAAGAAGATGAAGTTAAAAAAAATACTTTTAGTATGGCTTCTTGGTTTACTAATGAATGGCTGTGCAAGTAAAGAGTATACAAAACAAGAAAGTGTGTTCATTGTTTTTAAAACACCTACATTTAGGCATGCAGATTTGGGCTTTATGTATGAAAATGATGAAGCTATAAAAGTAGAAATATATAGTAGTGGACAAGCCATTATGTCATTAGAGATTTCTCAAAATACAGTCTGTATGAGTTTGTTAGAGTGTATGAGTAAAAAAAGTTTTAATGAAAAAGTACTAAGCAAGACCTACCCAGACAGTATTTTGGATAACATTTTTAAAGGAAAAGCAATATTTAATGGGGAAAATATGCACAAAACACGTAACGGCTTTACACAAAAATTAATGAAAACAAATAAATATAACATAAACTATAGTGTTTTAAATAAGCAAATACTATTCCGTGATAGAATGAATGATATATTAATCAAAATAAAGAGGTTGAAATAATGCCAAAATTTGTAGGGGCGCATGTAAGTGCAAGTGGGGGAGTAGATAATGCACCACTGAATGCTATGGCTATCGGGGCTAAGGCATTTGCACTCTTTACGAAAAACCAGAGACAGTGGGTTGCTAAACCTCTAGAGACACAAACCATTGATGCCTTTCATAAAAACCTTGATGCTTCAGGTATTTTACCTAAGCATATACTTCCGCATGACTCTTATTTGATTAACCTTGGACATCCTGAAATCGAAAAGCTTGAAAAGTCCAGAGAAGCGTTTGTTGATGAACTTGAACGTTGTCGTATATTGGGCTTGGATAAACTGAATTTTCATCCTGGTTCCCATCTTGTCAAAATCCCTAAAAAAGATCCCGAGTATGTAGATAAGCTTATGCATGCAGAACTACATTGTCTGGATGTTATTGCAGAATCTCTTAACCGAGCTATCGATGCAACAAAAGATTCAAATGTCAAATTGGTCATAGAAAATACAGCAGGACAAGGTTCAAATCTTGGATATAAATTTGAACATCTCGCACATATTATAGATCAAGTAGAAGACAAAAGTCGTGTGGGTGTTTGTCTAGATACCTGTCATACCTTTACTGCAGGGTATGATTTGAGAACACGAGAAGCCTATGATGAAACGATGGGTGCTTTTGGACGTATCGTGGGGTTTGAATACTTGATGGGAATGCATATTAATGACTCTAAACCACCTTTGGGTTCACGTGTAGACAGACATGCCTCATTGGGTCAAGGAGAAATAGGATGGGATGCGTTTAGATTTATTATGAATGACCCACATATGGATGACATACCACTTGTCTTGGAAACAATTGATGAGTCAATTTGGCCAGAGGAGATCAAAGAGCTATATGCTTTGATTGAAGCTTAAAATTTATATTTGGAGGAAATAAAATGGGGAAGATAAATACGATAGTATTGTCAGTGATGACACTTTTTTTTGTAGGATGTGGTGATTTAAGTCAGCCTGCAAACGAACAGGTTGTAGGAGGTAAGGTTGTTGTTGATTTAGATGGAGAAAATATCAAAAACAGTCTTATCGCTGCGAAGGTTCCAGGAGTAGATGTAAATACTACAGTCTATGGATATAAAGCGTATAAAATACCATACAGTACAATAGATGAAGAAGGAAATACAGTAGCTGTTTCAGGATTGATGGTGGTACCGCAAGGATTACCATCAGCACTTATCGCAGCAAAGGGATATTCGACTGTTAGTGATGATCATGGTACTATATTTTCTAACGCAGAAGCACCTGTTGTGATAGCGGGGACTAACAACGCACCCGATGGTTCATCTATTATTTTAAGTTCTTTGTTTGGTTTTGTTACCTTACAGCCAGACTACATAGGTTTTGGGGATTCTAAAGATCATTATCATCCTTTTGTGCTTAAAAAGTCACTTGCCAATGCAACCGTTGATTTTATAAAAGCAGCACAAAAATTTGCACTTGATAATCAAATTAATCTCAATGGACAGTTATTTCTTACAGGCTACAGCGAAGGTGGTTATGCTGCAATGGCTACATTACAAAAAATAGAACAAGAAGGACTTTTGGGTACATTGCCAGTAACTCTGGCTGCACCGATGGCAGGACCTTATGCCTTTGAAGCTTTGGCAATGGGTGTCTTGAGCCAGCCAACAGTTTCTGTTCCTTCTTTTATGGCGGATGTAGGATATGCCTATGCCATAGCACATGACGAAGATGTGGCTTCTGTCATTAATGAGCCTTATGCTTCAAAATTGGAAGGTTTATTGGATGGGACTAAAACACGTACGGAGATTGATGCAGAACTTACAACGGTGACAACAGGTGTTGATGGCTTGTTTAATCCACAATTTGTTAATAATTTTTTTACAGATCCGAATCATTGGTTTAAAAAAGCAGCACAAGAAAATAATCTACATAACTGGGTACCCCAAACAGCGGTACGTCTCATACATTGCAAAGGGGATGATGTGATTCCTTATGCGATTTCAGAACTTACACAGGGGACGATGACAGCTATGGGAGCAAGTAATGTTGCTTTAGTCCCGGTAGAAGAGACCTTGGGATTACCAAGTCTTGTAGGACATGCTGATTGTGGTTCTTTGGCATATGGTGTTGCGGGGACAATCTTTGCACAAAATAGAAAAGCAACAGTGGGATATTAGGAGATGAAAATGACACAATTGAAAAAAATAATAGCATTAAGTATAGCAACAAGTAGTATCGTGATGGCAGGTGGGTACAAACTACCTGAACAGTCTTTAAACTCAATTGCTTTGAGTGATGCGTATGTTGCACATACCATGGGAGCGGATACAGCATATTATAACCCTGCAGCTATGGCATTTATGGATGATAAACAGTATATAGAAGGTGCACTTACTTTGGCTCATCTGCCTTCTCAGGAGTATTCGCTTGGCCCTTTATCGGGTGAATCAGAAACAGAAAACCTATTGATACCTACAATCTTTTATGTCTCAAAGCCTATGGATAATATTAGATGGGGGGTGAGTTTGGTTGTCCCTGGGGGACTAACTAAAAGATGGAAAACCCCTTACCAAAAACTTTTTGCAGAAGAATTTACCTTAAAAAATATTGAATTAAACCCTGTGGTTTCCTATAAAGTCAATGATGCATTTTCTATAGGTGCAGGTGCACGTATTGTGTACAGTGAAGGGGTTGTGAAAAGTGATGGTAATGATGCAGGTTTTCCTGTAAAAAGAGACATGGAAGGAAATACTATTGAGTTTGGGTACAATGTAGCTTTACTCTATAAGCCTACGACAGATGTGAATTTTGCAATGACATATCGTTCCAATATCGACTTAACTGAAGATGGACAAGCCAATCTTTATTTTGGTGGAGTAGGTCAACAATATAATGCAGATGTGACCGTACCACTTCCTGCAACTTTTGATATAGCAATCTCAAAAACATGGCAGGAGAAAGTGACTTTGGAGTTTAAGTATCAACGTATTTTTTGGTCTAGCTATAAAGCATTGGATTTTAATTATGACAGACCCATACAAGCAAATCTTGTAGATTCTTTTGATAAGCCATTAATACGTGACTGGAAAGATACCAATAGTTTTAGATTAGGGGCAACTATTAAAATGGATAATAAACTTACGGCTATGTTTGGAATTGGAATTGATAAGTCTCCTGTACCTTTAACTACGATAGGCTTTGAATTAGCAGATAGTGATTCCCGCGTATTTTCTATGGGATTTAGATATCAACAAAATGAAAATCTTTCTTGGGGAGCTTCGTTCCTAGTGAGTGATAAAGACTCTTTGTCTTTAGTTCCCGGTGTTGCAGAAAACCAAGTATTGGCAAATGGTGGTGGATTTAGCGAAGGTGGAGCATTCTTAACTACTGTAGGCGTAGCGTACGAGTTCTAAAATGGCATACAAGTTTAATAATTTTTATGAGCTCATTACTTTTCAGGCTAAAAAGCGTAAAAACAAAGTAGCTTTACTGGTAGATGATACAAAAATTACTTATAAAGAAATACTTGAAGCAGTAGATAAGTTGGCCGCTTTCTTGGCAAGCAAAGGCGTACAAGAGGGCGATAAAGTAGCACTGTTTTTACGAAATTCTCCTGAGTTTATTTATAGTATTTTTGCTATTTCAAAGTTAGGTGCTATTGTCGTTCCTGTAAATACTTTTTTGAAAGAAGAAGAGTTAAATTATATTTTACAAGACAGTGGTAGCTCTGTTTTAATAGCATCTTCTATCCATGATAAAGTCATCAATCTGTCTAAAGCAAGTTCTTTATGTCGTTTTATTGTCTGGGAAGGGGAGGAGAAAGTAGAGGGTGAAAACCATTTGGCTTTTCATGATGCACTTCAGACTAATGGACAGATAGAACAAAAACCCAGAACACTTGATGATACAGCAGTTATTATCTATACGTCAGGGACAACAGGTAAACCAAAAGGGGCTATGTTAAGTAATAAAAATATACTTTCCAATGCACATTCTGGACAAAAAACCATCAATGTGAAGTCTAAAGACAGAGCTATCATTTTCTTGCCTATGTTTCATACCTTTACCTTTTCTATTGGGGTGATGCTTCCACTGTATGTAGGTGCAAGTTTGGTCATTATTAAATCTATCCAACCTTTTTCAAATATTTTTAAACAAACACTCACCAAAAAAGTCACGATATTTTTTGGAATACCAGATGTCTATAATGCACTGGCTAAAGCAAAATTACCGTGGTATTTTATGTGGTTTAATCGTATTCGTGCATTTATTTCAGGTGCGGCAGCGTTACAACCTAAAACATTGGATGCTATGGCTAAGAAGTTTAAACGTGCCACTTTGCTTGAAGGATATGGTCTCTCTGAAGCAAGTCCTGCTGTGTGTATGAATACCTTTAAAAAGCAAAAAGCAGGTTCTGTAGGTACAGCATTAGATGGTTATGAAATGAAAATTGTTGATACTGAGATGAATGAGCTTCCTCGAGGGGGAATTGGTGATATTATTGTCAAAGGTGACAATGTCATGCAAGGGTATCTCGGACGCCCTGAAGCCACAGCTGAGAGTATCGTAAATGAGTGGTTGTTGACAGGAGATATGGGATATATGGATGAGGATGGCTTTTTGTTTATCGTGGATAGAAAAAAAGATTTGATTATTTCAAAAGGAATCAATATTTATCCAAGAGAGATTGAAGAAGTTATTGATATTTATGAAGGTGTAGGTGCTTCTGCAGTGATTGGCATCGTTGATGAAAAAAGTGGTGAAGTGCCTATTGTGTATATTGAACTAAGTGAAGGTGTCAAAACGTGTGATGAAGCTGGACTTAAAAAATATATGAGAGAACACTTGGCAAACTATAAAATACCTAAACAAATTCATATTATTGAAGAACTTCCCAAGAATGCTACGGGTAAAGTATTGAAGCGTGTACTCAAGGAACGATTGAGAAACAATGGTTAAAATGACTACTGCAATTATCAATGGGAAGTACATTTTAGAAGATAAGATTGTAGAAGATAAAATAATACTTTTTAATGAGAAAATTCTGGATATTGTGGATGATATTCTTCTCTGCGATAGTGACAACATAGATATAATAGATGCACAGGGTGCATATGTCAGTGCAGGTTTTATAGATTTACATATCCATGGCTCAGGTGGGGCAGATGTGATGGATGCTACACCTCAAGCACTGGAAATCCTGTCTACTACATTGACCCAAACAGGAACTACCTCTTTTTTAGCAACGACAATGACGATGTCAACACAAGCTATTGACACTACTTTACAAAATATTCAAAAGTATCATAATAGAGTTACTGGGGCAAAGGTGTTAGGTGTACATTTGGAAGGGCCATTTATTAATCCTTTAAAACATGGGGCACAAGATAAGCAGTACGTACAACCTGCAAATTTTGAGTTGATTCAAAACTATATGGATATTGTGAAGATGATTACCCTTGCTCCAGAAGTAGCAGGGAATAAAGATTTTATCAGACAGATGGCAAAAAATTATCCACATATTATACTTAGCGCAGGACACACTGATGCAAGTTATGAAGAGGGGATGGAGAGTTTTGAATGGGGTATTTCTCATGTAACTCACCTTTTTAATGCAATGCCTGGTTACCACCATAGAAACCCAGGACTTGTAGGTGCTGTGTTTAACAGTGATGTGACTTGTGATATCATCGCTGATTTGATACATACCCATCCCAGCACACTTGTCTTGACGCATAAAGTAAAAGGTGAGAAACTCATACTTATTACAGATGCGATGAGAGCAGGATGTATGAAATGTGGTACCTATGATTTAGGAGGACGCAGTGTCGAGGTGAGTCAAGGGAAAGCTCTTTTAGAAGATGGTACCTTGGCAGGTTCTGTACTAAAAATGAATGAAGCGATGGCAAATATGATAAAATACACATCCATGACCTTGACAGATGTTGTAAAGTCCGTGACAACAGTTCCTGCAGAAAAATTAGATGTTCCAAAAGGGACACTTAAAGTAGGATATGATGCAGATATAGTGATATTTGATGAAGATTTTAGTATTATAACAACCATAGTAAATGGTGAAGTAAAGTATAAAAGGTAAAGCATGTTTGGATTTTTAAAACGAAAAACAAGAGAAGTAAAATCTCCTGTAGATGGACAGATAGTGGCTCTTGAATCTGTAGATGATGAAGTTTTTTCACAAAAAATGGCAGGAGATGGTGTAGCTATTATGCCTATGAGCGATATCTTTACTGCACCCATAGATGGGGTGATTAGTAAAATCTTTTCTACAAATCATGCCTATAGTATTAAGAGTCCAAAAGACTTGGAAGTGATGGTACACATTGGACTCGATACTGTGGCATTGGAAGGAAAAGGTTTTGAACGACTTAAGGAAGAAGGCGATGAAGTCAAAGCAGGTGATGCTGTGATTCGTGTAGATTTGTCTTATCTGAAAGCACATGCAAAAGATATTGTGACTCCTGTGATTATCAGTGATGAGAGTGATGTAAAGCATATCGATAAGAAGCTTGTGATTGTGAAGAGTCAAGATATTATTATGGAGGTGAATTGATGCCACAAAGTGATAATCTATATTATTATGTCGCATATGCTGTGATTCTTGTTGTCTTTTTTATCGTGCTTAAATCACCTAAAAAGAAGTAAGCAAATAGTAGGTAATACTTTCTTAATATTACTTTTGTATACTGTAATATGATGAAAATACTTTTACTTGAAGATGATCAAATTTTATGTGCTAGTCTCAAAGAATTTTTAGAACTTGAAGGATATCTTGTCGATGTAGCACATCGTGGTCCTGATGTATTTGACTTAACGTATGATGAGACCTATGATTTGTATATTTTAGATGTGAATGTGCCTGAAGTAGATGGCTTTGATGTTCTTGCATCTTTGAAAGAAGCAGGGGATGAGACCCCTGCTATCTATATTACGGCATTGACAGATATCAACTCAATTTCAAAAGGTTTTGCCATAGGAGCGGAAGATTATATTAAAAAGCCTTTTGATCCAGAAGAACTTGTCATTCGTATCAAACGTAAATATCAAAAAGAAGATGTTTTACTTCGTTTAAATGATATTGTATACAACCCCACAACGAGAGTACTACAAAAAGATGGACAGACGATAGGTTTGGGAGAAGTACAACAAAATATATTTCATACCCTTATTACAGAACAAAATAAAATTGTTGACAGTTATACCCTCATGGATTTTCTTGAACAACCCAGTGCAAATGCACTACGTGTTAATCTCGCAAAATTAAAAAATAAACTAGGCATAGAGATTAAAAATATACGTGCTCAGGGGTATATGATTGAAAACCTATGAATTAGAATCTTTTCTCAAAAGTTTTTTGATATTTTTGATCCTTTTGGAAGTATTGCTTGCGATTAATTTTTGGAATGAATATCAAGTCAAAAAAATTGAGATAGAAGAAAAAATTCATATAGAGATGAAGCTTTGTGCTTTTACCTTACAATGTAAGGGATTGACAACAGATTTTGTTGATAAAGCCAAAGATAGAGAAGAAAATATATTGTATAAAGATGGTGACTTTTATGCCTATTTTAAAGTACCAACTGCAGAAAAATATTTAATGAAAGTGATGTACCCTCGAGCAAACTATATTCCAAGGGTGAAAAAATTAGAGAGCACACTCTATAATAAATTTTGGTTTTATTCACTTTTTGCAGCTTTGGTTTCATTTCTTTTTTCTATCTATGCTTTAATGCCGTTACAACGGGCATTACGTTTAAATGAAGAGTTTGTAAAAGATATTTTACATGACTTCAATACCCCTATCAGTTCTATGTTGATTAATCTAAAGATTTTTAAAAGAGAAATAGGACAAAACCCAAAAATCCAAAGATTAGAAAATAATATAGAAAGTATACTCTCTCTACAAGATAATTTACGTATTTTTTTAAAAGGGGTCTCTACACAGGCTGAAAAATTTTCACTTAAAACACTTTTAGAAAACCGTGTGAATTATTTTGAAGTGTTGTACCCAGATGTTCACTATAAAATTTCTGTTAATCAGACGGAACTCATGACCAACAAAGATGCTTTTACTCGCATCATAGACAATTTATTGAGTAATGCTGGGAAATATAATATTTCTAATGGGAATGTACATATTGTCTTACAGGGAAGTAGTTTGACAATACATGACACGGGAAAAGGGATTAAAAAACCTTCTAAAGTGTTTGATAGATATTATAAAGAACAAGACAGAGGTATTGGGATAGGATTACACATTGTTAAAAAACTTTGTGATGAATTGAATATCCCTATTCATATACAAAGTAAAGAAAATGAAGGTACTAAAATTGGATTAAACGTTGCTGCTGTGATTGCTAAAAAAGCAGAAGAAGATTAATGACTTTCTTGCTTCGCTTTCATTAGTGACATAATACGTGCTTTATATTTTGGGTTTTTATTGACTTTATACGCAGCAATCAGTTCTTCTAGTGAACCTTCTTTAAAGAGTTTTTCTTCTTGTAGCACTACTTTTCTGTGTCGTAGCATATTGTATTGGTTGTAAGAAAGAGAATTTTTAGTTGCTTTGTTTGCAATATAGGTAGAGAGTTCATTAAGTGAAGCTTGATGTAAATAATACGAATAAGGTTTATCTGCAGGAGGTGTAGGTATAGCTAGCTTTTGATGCGATGGTTCAACAGACTCTCTGGGCTCTTCTGTACGAGTGACTACTTCCTCTTCTTGTTGTGTGGCTATTTGGGTATCTGGTTTTTTTTCTATTATTTTATTTTCTTGTGTTGGCACTTCTTTGGTACTTACTTTTGTTTTTTTTGTTTTTTGTTCAGGTATATAAGGTGCTTTCATTTGTAGCTTGTTTGCAATGATTCTTAATTGTATACGCTGTGCACGTGTTGTGGCACGTTTTTTATACTGTTTATAGTAGCGGGCAATGAGGGATTTTGG
>DRQB01000070.1 GCA_011330645.1 Campylobacterota bacterium
AATCTATACAGATCCTTTGGCTGAAATTCAAAAATTCTACACAGATAAAAACCTATTAGAAGTGATTGATGGGGCTAGAACTCTTGAAGAAGTTGTTGCAGACATGGAAACTTTTGTAAAATCTAAAATCTAAATTTATCTTCTTTTTCTCTTTTTCCCCTCTCTTTTATGGGGAAATTTCTTTATATAATTACTTTCGTATTCTCATCTATTCTTATTATATTTATATATCAATAAAACTTATATAATATTATCTATAGATTTACTTGACAATAAAATATTATTTTGATACTATTGCGTCATATTTATTAAAGGACAAGTATAATGCAAAGAAAAACATTAGGAAGAATAATAGCACTTTCGCTTATTACAGCGACTACAATACATGCTACTAATGGGGATAACCTCATTGGTATCGGTGCAAAATCTAGAGGAATGGGTGGTACATCTATAGGTGTTTATCATGGTGCTGAATCTGGGCTAAATAACCCTTCACTTATTACACACATAGAGGGAACTGAAATATCTTTTGGTGGAACACTTTTCCTTCCAGATATTTCATCAGGTTTTGTAGGTGGTCCTTCACACACAAGTGATGCAGATGTAAACACCATCCCTGAAGTTTCTATTGCACATCAAATTAGTGAACATTGGTACACCGGTATAGGAATCTGGGGTACAGCAGGAATGGGTGTAGATTTTTCCAAAGCACCTAATCTTGGTAATGTTAATATGGTGACTAATTTACAACTCATCCAATTTGGTTCACCTATCGCCTATAAATATGGTGGCTTAAGTGTAGGTGTTACGCCTATCGTTCAATATGGTAATTTAGATATTAATTATCACCTTCCAACTGACCCAACTGACCCAACACAATTTGCAAATATTGGGGGAGGAATCACACAGGATTTTGGTGTAGGATATAATGTAGGTATCTCTTATGACTTTACTGCTCAAGGATTCAAAGGTTTACTCATTGGTGCAACCTATAAATCTAAACTTGAAATGAATTTTGATGGTACGTTTAAAACAGCGACCACACCATTCCAAATGCCAGGATTTCCTGACTTATATGATGGAGATGCTTTGGAGCAACCTGCTGAATTTGGTATAGGTTTCTCATATAGTACAGAACATCATACAATTGCCTTTGATTACAAAAATATCAAATGGTCAGATGCACAGGGATATAGTGCATTTGGATGGGAAGATCAAGATGTATTTGCTGTTGGATATGAATATAGACAAGACAATTGGGCTGCAAGAATAGGATATAATCATGCAAGTTCTGCGGTAGTAGAACTTCAAGACCCAAGATTAAACTTTTTTAATCTCTTAGGCTTCCCTGCAACAGCAGAGACACATTATACTGTGGGAGGGACATATACACTTACCGATAAATTTTCTGTCGATTTAGCCTATGTCTATCAACCAACGACTACTAAAACATTTAGTATTGCTGGGCTTCCATTCCCTGCACAACAATTTAGTGTAGACCACCAAGAACAAAGTTACTCTTTCCAATTCAACTATAAATTCTAAGATAAGAAGAGATGCTATCTGAGCATCTCTTCTAGCGTCACCTTCACATTTTCTCCCAATGCATTGACATCATAACCACCTTCTAAAAAGAAAACATACGGAACATCTCTCTTGTCTAATATGCCTCTAACCATTGTGCGTATGCCGTCTGTTGTTATATTTAATTGTGCCAAGGGATCATTCTCATGTAAGTCATAGCCTGCAGAGACTAAGATAATATCTGGTTCAAACTTATCTATAAACTCAGGTAAGTCATTTTCATAAATATCTAAGAGTTCAACATCTGTACTCTCTGGCATCATCAAAAAGTTTGCGGTATATCCTTCACCTCTCCCCTCACCTCTATGTGTTTCTGCCCCAGTACCTGGATAAGCAAAAGCCTGATGAGAAGAAAAATAAAAAACAGTGTCATCCTCCCAAAAAGTATCTTGTGTGCCATTGCCATGATGCACATCAAAGTCTAGTATCATCACTTTTTCATAGCCAATATTTTGTGCATGACGTGCAGAGATAGCAATATTGTTAAATAAACAAAAACCCATGGCTTGTGTAGGTGTGGCATGGTGCCCTGGAGGTCGTACTGCACAAAAAGCACGTTCATATGCTCCAGATTTTATACCATCGAGTGCTACGATACCCGCTCCAACTGCCATACAGGCTGCATCATATGAATCTACACTACATATCGTATCAGAATCAATACTCCCTCCATATTCACTTATACTTTCAATATTGCCTATATATGCCAAAGGGTGAACAAGCTCAAGTATCGCCTTTGAAACTTTGATGGGAGGAACAAACAATAATTGCTTAGCCAGAGGCTTAATCGCATCATTTATAGCCATAAGACGTTGTGGAGATTCTGGATGCATGACACCTGTATCATGTTTTAAATAGATGTCATCAGTGATATAAGCAACTTTTTTCATGTTCTATTATAGCTTTAATTGAATTGTTTTTTTAATCGTTCTATCTCTGCACGCAAAAGTGCTACTTCATTTGTAAGTATTTTCATTTCTTCATGAAGCTTTGCCTCACCTCTTTTTTCTATCGTTACAATGCCCTCTTTTACCTCAGTTTCTATGTCATCATCTAAGATAATATAGTGTACTTCTTTTCCATTCTCCTCTACCATCTCACTTTTAAGCTTTCTTGATTTTACCATCTTCATCACATTGAAAATACTCAGTTTATGGCTGACTGCATAGGCTTTAATCGTTACTTTTTGCATAAGTACCCCTCATATTTATCTATTATATACTGTAAAATAGAGGGAACCACGAATAATAGGTAATACCCACAATGGGTTTTGCAAATGTGAGATTGTGCAAGAGATTTATGAGTCCTAGCCATAGCTAAGACGAAGTAAATATCTTGTGCAAGATTGCGTTTGCAAAGCCCACCTTTTGGGCATCACTAGCTTTCCCCTATGCGTTGTTACTCTTTTTCACCTTAGCTAAGGCTAGGGTTTTAAAAGAGTGCCTAGCCTAGAGAAAAGCTAGAGATGTTGTGGGTATCACCTATTATTAGAGGTTCCCTAAATAAAATTGATGTATAATAAAATCATATCACATTAAAGGACATAGAATGAAATTAAACAGGTTCATCAAACTCATCTTCGTCATACTGCTAAGCATGACCACACTTACCATGGCTAAATCAGCCAAAACACTAGACCATGATGCCAATATGGCGATCAATAAGTTTATCTCTGAAAACAAAAGTGCTGATGCCTTTTTAGTCAAAGCAAAAGCATTCCTTGTCTTCCCCGAAATAAAAGAAGCTGGATTTTTTGTAGGCGGTAAGTATGGTGAAGGTGTACTGCGTGTACAACGTACCACAAAAGGATACTACTCGATGACAGCTGCTTCTGTAGGTATGCAAATGGGTGCACAAAAGTACTCAATGATTATAGCATTTACAACAGATGAAGCATTAAACAAGTTTCTCCTTGCAGATGATGAGTGGGATACTGAAGTAGATGGGAAAATAGCCGTAGCCGAATGGAACTCTAAAGAAGAGCTAGATAAAGATTATAAAGACCCTATGGTTGCTTTTGTATTTGATTCTAAGGGACTTATGGGTTCATTTTCTATGGAAGGTACAAAATTTGAAAAACTCAAAAAATAAGTATCTTACACACTTGATATGAAACAAGATTTAGATACTTAAATTATGAGATAATACTAAAAAGGAGTACAAATGATACATACTAAAAGAATACTGTTAACCCTAATTATAGCTTTTATAGCATTTACAAGCCTAAGTTTTGCAGATTCGGCAAGAGAGATTGATGCAGATGCCAATGATGCGCTACAAACATTTTACCATGATGTTCCAGGTGGTCAAAAATTTTTAGAAAAAGCAAAAGCCTATGTCATCTTCCCTGATGTGAATGAAGCAGGCTTTTTCTTCGGTGGGAAATATGGAGAAGGTGCTTTACGTGTGAATGGTAAAACGAAATCATATCATAGCATCACTGCCCTCTCTGTAGGTATGCAAATAGGTGTAGAAAACTACTCTCTTATTATTGCATTTACATCAGATGAGGCACTGAAAAATTTCTTGCTAGATGATGATGACTGGGAAAGTGATTTCTCAAGTAAAATAGTCATGGCAGAATGGACAACAGACGATGATGATGTGGATGAAGTAGATTATGGTACGTCTATGGTAGGATTTGCTTATGACAGTACAGGAATGCTTGGTAAACTTTCGTTGGAAGGTACTAAGTTTGAACGTATTAATCCTGATGATTAAAAGACAAAGCTAGTCATTAAACCTATCTTTATACGAACACTTCTGGCAAAGCTCTTCCACGGCTTTGCCCTCTTTAAACCCCTCTAACATATTTACCGTACGCTTTGCACTTAAAATAGTTTCTAGACTGCTCTCATGCAAGTCTCCAAGCTCTATAATACCATCACAGTCTAAACAACATGGAACAACTTTCCCCGATGCCAATATGGCAATATGTGAACTTAATCCTTGACACGTACCATGACCATAGTTTTTATTTTTCAAAGAAGGCCACTCAAAATAGTTATCAAAATGTACAAGTATTTTTGAAGCTAAACGTATACTTTTGGGGCGTTCGGTATAGATAGTATCTAATGATAAAGATGTATGAAAAGCTGCAGAGAGTTTGGCAAAGAGTGTTTCATTAAAACTCCGTTCACTCATCATCTCATCTAAGTTCCAAACACGCAAGTTAATAAACAGCTCTTCTTCTCTGGCTAACTTCGCCTCACAAAGCTTTATGACAGGGGTAATGTACTGTTCAAAAGTAAGTGATGTCTCATTTTTATTGAAACTATTGAGTGATATATTGATTTGTTTCACACAAGGATGAAACAGCGTATCATACGAATGTTTTTTTAGAAAATAGCCACTTGTAGTAAGCATCGCTTTGAGTCCATGACTATGTATGATGTCTAAATAATCATGAAGATTTGACTGCGTGAGAGGATCACCCACCACATGACAGGCTATCTCTTTAGTATAGTATTTGGCTTGTTTAATGACAGATTCAAAAAATATCAAATCCATCTCTTTACTGGGTAGCTCTTTTGTGGGACAAAAACTACAACTTAAGCCACAAACATTGGTAAGCTCTATATAGATACGATAAAACTTCACAGGTACCTTATTTCATACAGGCTGATAGGTCTGTAATATTTTTGGAACGATGAATACAAGGTATACATGATTCTAATTGATTGATTTCGTTTTCCAGTTTATCTAACAATACATTCTTCTGTTTTTCATTCCATTCGGTGATAGACGTCTCTTTGTCTACCCCTGTCCTCATTTTTAAAGCTTGATACTCTGCTAAACAATGATTTGCATCAAGAGGATTTTCA
>DRQB01000071.1 GCA_011330645.1 Campylobacterota bacterium
CGGCGAAGACCAGCTCCTGGGCGGCGAGGCCGGCAAGATAGATGATATTCAAAAGCAATTAGCCTCTTTTTATAAAATGCAAGATGTGAAACTACATTTGACTGCATCGGTAGGGATTAGTATCTACCCAGACAGTGGTACAACCAGAGATTTATTAGATAAAGCGTATAAAGCGTTATCTCAAGCACAGGGGTATGGGGATGGAAGAATACAAATCTATGAAGCAGAAGCATTGGTTCATGATTATGATGAACTATTATTGCATAATGAAATGCATCAAGCCGTAGAAAAAAATCAATTTGAAGTATATTATCAACCCATTATAGAGAGTTATGAAAAAGAAGTAGTATCTGCGGAGGCACTCATTCGTTGGAATCATCCTAAATATGGACTGATATCACCAGATATTTTTATTCCTATTATGGAAAAAACAGGTTTTATCGTAGAGTTAGGTAAGTTTGTATTAGAAGAAGTATTAAAACAGCAAAAACGCTGGGAACTCTTTAAGTTTAAAAAAATAGATGTAGCGATAAATATTACACTGTTTGAAATTGATACAAAAGATTTTGTAGAGAATGTAGCAAAACAGATACAACATCATCAGGTAAACCCATCACTTATTAAATTTGAAATTACGGAAGGTTCTGCAATGATTAGTGAGGAATCGACACAAAAACAATTTTGGAATTTAAAAAAATTGGGAGTGGGTATTTCTTTGGATGATTTCGGAACGGGATATACTTCTTTTATCTATTTAAAAAAATTTCCAGCAGATATTTTAAAAATAGATAAAACATTGATTGATTATATTTTAACCAATAAAGAAGATCAGCGAATTGTGAAAGCGATGATTGAACTTGGACACAATTTGGGCATGAAAGTGGTAGCTGAAGGTATAGAAAACGATAGAATGAGTGAATTACTGACTAGTTATGGGTGTGATTTACTCCAAGGGTACTATTTTGGAAAACCATTACCCGTATTTGAATTTCAAAAATTATTAAGATAGGTATAAAATGAATATAACACTATTAATTATGGGCATAAGTTTAGCTGTGATGGCAATCATACTTTTTTTATTGAGTATGCGTTATAAAAAAAAATTGCAGATACAAGAAGAAGAATTAACATTATTTAAAAAAGAAAAAGAATATATAAGTGAAGCAATGATGGTGCTTTCAGAAAATTATGATGTAATTTTTGCAAATCAATCTGCGAAAGTCTTATTTTCATTAGATAACAAATATCATAAAATGGCAAATGCTAGAGCGATAGAACTTAAAGTTGATACATCAGATCCTGATGATTTTTTCGAGGTTTTAAAATACGAATCTGAAAAAAGAGAGGATACTTTTCATTTACAAAATGTTTTACTTGTTATCAATGGTAAGATGAAACAAGTGAATATTTATGTAGATAAAAGTGCTTGGAATACGGATAAAACGATTACGTGCATTATAGATATGCAAGCGGTAGTTCCCACGGAAGCAAAATCTTTACAAAAAGATGGTGGCGTAGATTTTTTCACAGGTTTACCTAGTCAATTTTCTGCTTTAACAGATATAAATAGTTTAGTGATAAAAATGCAAAAGTCATCGGAATCCTTTAGTTTATTTTTATTGGGTATTGATCATTTTAATGAGTTGCAGACTACTTTAGGAGTAGGATTCTCTAATCAAATCATCAAAGATGTTGCTGAATATTTTAAAAAAGAAAGTGATAATAAAATGCATAGTTATCGTATGGATTGTGACAAATTCCTTCTTGTTATAGAAAAATCAATGGATGATACAGAAGCACATGAGATAGCAAAAAAAATGATTTTAGATTTACAAAATAATGAGAGTGAAAATGTTCATTTAACTACATCTGTAGGGATTGTACACTACCCAACACATGGAGAGAATGCTACCAAATTGGTAAATCATGTATATATTGCATTAAATGAAGCACAGCAAGAGAGTGATTCTAATATTGAATTTTTTACAACAGCTTATAAAACAATGGGTAAAGATGATTTAAAAATAAATGAAGAAATTCAATTGGGTCTCAAAAATCATGAATTTTTCCTTTACTATCAACCCATATTTAATCTAAAAACAGAGGAAATGATTGGGGCAGAAGCACTTCTTCGCTGGAATCATCCACAGTTAGGGATTGTAAGTGCCGATAAGTTTTTACAAGTAGCAGAAAGAACAGGGCTTATTATTGATATTGGAGAATACGTTTTTAGAGAAGCAATTAAACAACGTAGAGTATGGGATGATATTGGTTTAAAGAAGTTTAAAATAACGCTGAACCTTTCTCTTAAGGAAATGCATGTTGATAAACTTATTCAAAAATTAGAAACATTATTTGAAGACAATGCGGTAAATCCAAGAGATTTTAATTTAGATATTACCGAAAGTTCAGCTATGGCAAATACAGAAAAAACAGCTATGGATTTTAAATTATTTAAAGATTTAGGTCTTTCTTTGAGTTTGGATCATTTTGGTGCAAGTGCATCATCCATAAAGCATCTACAAATGCTTCCATTATCTATGATTAAAATAGATAGATCGCTTATTTTTGATTTATATTCTAATTTAGACCATCAAATTACAGTTAAATCTATGATAAAGTTAATACATAGTTTAGGTTTTGAAGTTGTGGGTGAAGGAGTTGAAACATCTAAAGAATCAGCGTTACTTTATGATTTTGGCTGTGACCATGCTCAGGGGTATTTATTTTCTAAGCCATTACCTGCAAAAGAATTAGAAGAGTTATTAAAATAATAAGATGAGTTTGATTTCGAACCTATAAACGACAAACTATTGTCGTTTATTTACGAGTCTCACATCATGCCTGGCATACCACCCATAGGAGGCATATCTGGCATAGGAGTTGGTGCTTCAGGGATATCTGAAACGGTTGCTTCTGTTGTAAGAAGTAATGAAGCAACAGAAGTTGCATTTTGAAGTGCAACACGTTCCACTTTAAGTGGATCAATGATTCCAGCTTCAAGCATATCTACATACTCGCCAGTTGCTGCATTAAATCCTAAGTTTGCTTCTGTTGAGTGAGCAATCTTATCTGCTACTACACCTGCATCAAATCCAGCATTTTGTGCAATCTGCTTCATAGGAGCAAAGACAGCTCTTAAGATAATGTCTGCACCTACGGCTTCATCCTCTTTAAGATCAAGTTTCACTGCTTGACTTGCTTTAATGAGCGCTGCACCACCACCGATGACGATACCTTCATCTACGGCTGCTTTTGTTGCAGAGAGTGCATCATCCACTCTGTCTTTTTTCTCTTTCATCTCTGTCTCAGTGGCAGCACCTACTTTGATAACAGCAACCCCACCAGAGAGTTTTGCAAGACGCTCTTGAAGTTTTTCTTTGTCATACTCGCTGGTTGTACTTGCTACTTGTGTTTTTATCTCATTGACACGAGCGGCCACGGCATTTGCATCACCTTTACCATCGACGATGACAGTATTGTCTTTGTCTATTACCACTCTAGCTGCATGTCCTAAGTCAGCCAATGTCGCTTTTTCTAGCGTAAGACCAAGCTCCTCGGTAATAAGTGTAGCACCTGTCAAGATAGCGATATCTTTCAACATCTCTTTCTTTCTATCCCCAAATCCTGGTGCTTTAACTGCTGTGATGTTAAGCACACCTTTGAGTTTATTGAGTACTAAAGTAGAAAGTGCTTCACCTTCGATATCATCAGCGATGATAAGAAGAGGACGTCCACTTTGCTGTACTTGCTCAAGCATAGGTACTAAGTCTTTGAGTGAAGTAAGTTTACTATCTGTTAAAAGGATGATAGGTGACTCTAATTCACATGTCATCTTCTCGGTGTTTGTTACAAAATAAGGAGAGATGTATCCTCTATCAAACTGCATACCTTCCACTACTTCAAGGTCATCATTAATCCCTTTGGCTTCTTCTACCGTAATGACACCATCTTTACCCACTCTGTCCATCGCTTCAGCGATAAGATCACCGATAACACTGTCTGAGTTTGCAGAGATAGTTGCAACTTGCGCTATCTCTTTTTTGTCTTTTACTTCTTTAGAGATTTTCTTAAGCTCTTCGATGATTGCAGCACTCGCTTTGTCCATACCACGCTTTACTTCTATAGGGTTTGCTCCAGCTGTGATGTTTCTTAGACCCTCTTTGAAGATAGAGTGTGCCAATACGGTTGCAGTCGTTGTACCATCTCCAGCTTCATCTGCTGTGTTTGATGCCACTTCCTTAACAAGTTGAGCACCCATATTTTCAAGAGTATCTTGAAGTTCTATTTCCCTTGCAACAGATACACCATCTTTAGTAATGTGTGGTGCGCCGTATGACTTCTGTATCAATACGTTACGTCCTCTAGGCCCCATGGTTACTTTCACTGCATCAGCGAGTTTTGTTACACCTTCAAAGAGACCACTTCTTGCTTTGTCTGAAAAAAATATTTCTTTTGCCATCTATATCTCCTTAATTATTTGATAAGTCCTAAGACTTCTTTACTGAGTAAAATAAGGTATTCTTTACCTTCAATTACAATTTCCATTCCTGAGAAGTTTGCAAAAACAACAGTATCATCTACATTGATACCATCCTCTTTTGCATCAGGTCCAACAGCGACTACTTTACCTTCTAGAGGTTTTTCTTTTGCAGTATCTGGAATATATAGTCCAGAAGCTGTTTGATTCGACTGTTCTTCACGTTCGACTAAAAGTCTATCTTTTAATGGTTCAAATGCCATAGTGACTCCTTTAATAGTTTTGAATTCTTTTGTAACCGCATTGTAGTGATTTTTTCTAAAAATGTCAATAAGTTTCTTAAAAAAATTTAATATATATGAGTCAATATGACTAAACTATGTTTTATTTCTTAGAATTAAATCTTTTTTTACAATTTTTTCTAAAAACAATTGACAATAAAGGTATCTTTAGATAAAATTCCGTCTCTTCAAAATAAGTCAAGGTAGCTCAGCTGGTTAGAGCGCTGGTCTCATAAGCCGGAGGTCGAGGGTTCAAGTCCCTCTCTTGACACCACTCTTACAATAACTCTTAACAATAACTTTTGACAAATTTACGTTATACTTTTCTTGATTTTAGATAGGTTAGAATATGAATTTTGCTTATATATTATATATTTTATGTTAAAAACCTAATATTTTGAAATATTTAATCTTAAAAAATATAAAAATGTGATATTCTTAGGGCATACGCATATTGTTATGCATCATTTTAAACAAGGACAAGGAGTTTTATTATGGTTAAAAAATTAGGGATGGTACTTTTATGTACAGCATTGGGATCTTCAGTTTATGCAAGAGATATTTCAGAAAGTCAGAAATTTATTGGTGTTGAAGTAAGTATTACTGAAGTACAAGGTAATCAGCCAAGTGATACAAGTCATGACCAATCATACGGGTTACGTGTTGGTGCACAAAATGAAAAGTGGAGAACTATGTTCACGTTAAATTATTTTGATAGTGGAGAGCACAATGTTGAGAAACTTTTTCTTTCGGTAGATTATTTTTTTCTTAAATCAGATATGATGGATAATTATGCATTACAACCATATTTAGGGGTGAATGTAGGTTATATGAATTTTGAAAGTACAGGGGGAATTGATGCTAGTGGTTTCCTGTATGGAGCACAAGCAGGTGTTGTCATTGATGTCACAGATGAAGTTGGCTTTGACGTAGGGTACAGATATTCACTCTCAAGTGCTGACGAGCTGGACCATACAGGTGATGTTGTATTTGGTATAAATTATCAATATTAATTGATGCTATTATAAGGAGTTTTTGATGAAAAGAAAAATGATATATGCCTTTATGGTTACATTAGCATTGATACTGTCTGCATGTGGTGGAAATAGTATTGAAGATGCCACTACTGGGCAAGTACCTACAACCCCAGATACAAATTCGACAGGTAAGATTACAACAGCATTACAGGGTATTACCATTGACAAAAATACAGGAGATGTCGCTGCTAACATTGTGGTAACAAGTACATATGATAATACTGTCATTGCAACATTAGATAAAATGGATCTTACTTTAGGTGGGTGTACTCTTGTTGGCGGTTCTGTTCAAGCTAATCCTGATTCAATCACATTAAATACAACAAACCCAAGTAGAAATGTTGTTTTAAGTGGAAAAATGACTGACTCAAATTGTATACCAACTTCTTATCAATTATCTGCTACAAATACTTTAGTAGATAATAATGGCAAGACAACAGTAGAGAATTTTATAGCTCCTAGTCAATCAGTCAATCTTTCTCAAATTACCATTAATGATTCTAGTATATTAAGTTTATCTGTTGCAACAAAGCAATTAGATATTAATGAGTCTGGGGTAGAAAACAATATTACTGTGAATGTATTACAAGGTAGTGTTGGTGCTGCAAATAAAAATGTAAAAATCACGAGTTTAAGTGGGATTATAGGATCTTTTGTTGCGCAGAGTGTAGTTTCAGATGCTGCAGGAGATGCAGTATTTACTTATACTTCTCCTAATCCAATAGTAGACAGTAACTTTACTGTAGAATTTTGTCTTGAAGATAACACATCTGTGTGCGATACTGCTAAAATAAATCTTACAACTGGTGAAATTGTAACTCCACCTGAGGCTATTGATAATATTAATTACTTTATTACATTTTTACCTAATGGTGGGGTGAATAACCTTGCACTGGGTACAAGAAATAATGCCATTGTGACCTTAATTGACAAAGATAGCAAAGTTGCAATACCGAATGAAAGAATTAAAAGTATTACAGTAACATCTAGAGATGCGAGTGTATTGAAATTGACCCCTGAAGGTGGGGGAACTCCTGCAACTAATATCGCATTTGGATCAAATCGAAATAATGTTTCAGTACTTTTAACCGCAGATGATCAGAATTCTGGTCTAGCTATTGTAGAAGTGATCATAGAATATACAAATCTTAATGGTGTGCTTAAAACCAGAGGGCAACTCTTTTCAGTAGCAGTGCTCTCTGGTGCGCCTACTGCATTTTCAATTAATGATGATGGGGTGGGATATAATGCCAATACAAAACAATTTGAGCATAAATTTATAGTACAAGCAACAGATGCAAGTGGAAACCCTATTGCTACTACAGGGTTCATTAATGTAAGTGCAATGGCAAGTTTTGCTAAAGACGCTACAGGAAGAGAAATTCTCTATGGTAGACATTCTGGAGGGGTAAGTGCCACTTTAAGCCCTAATAGTGGTAAAGCTACTTTAGATTTAATAGGACTTGCGCCATTCAACACATCTAATATTAAATTAAATAGAGCATTTGTTGCAATTTTTGGAGATGTTGAAACATATGAAGCAAATGGAAAATGGGATATAGAAAATATTATTTCTGGCAATACCCTTGACTTGAGTAATGAGTATCAAGGTGGAGCACATACTGGGTTAGGTATGGCAGTAGGATATAATTTTAGAGACAAATTCTGTACTAGTGGATTTGAAGAATCTGTTGTTGTTGTTGATTCAACAGATGGAAGCTATAGATTAGATGAAAAAGGTCAAGCTTTTGTTACCTTGAAATATGACAGTTATATGGTAGGTAAAAGAGCCATGATTCTTGTTAATATGACGGGACTTGATCCCAATACTGGAAAAGTGTTACGAACAGGTGAAGTACATGAACAAACATTAAAATTCCATGATTTTTTAAAAGGAATAACGGTGTCTGTCAAAGGTGGTGAAACTAAAACGTTTAGATTATGGGGTGTTATTACAACAGGTACAGGAGATACACATGCTTTGATAAACTCACGTTTTAGTTGTACTGAAACAGTTGGAACAGATAATATCAGTGTGATTTCAAGAACATTTAGTGATCCAACATCATGTGTTAGTGGCGGGCAAGCATTTATTGATTATACAATTACAACGGTTACTGGTGAAGATGGTTCATTTGTTTTATCAGAATGTAGACCAGATAATAGACCAGATTATTAAAATGAGTACTGGAAGTTTCTACTTCCAGTCTATTAGTACTTTTTCAAAACTTTCTACTATAATTCCATAAACATTCCAAACTTAGGTAAAACTCATGATAGACTTAAAATACCTCCAAAACAACTTCGAAGAAGCATCGGCTAAGCTTCAAAAAAAAGGTGTAGAGACAGCTACACTTGAAAAGCTTCAAATCCTTTTTACATCACTGAAAGTTGCTAATGCAACATTAGAGTCTATGAAGGCAGAGCAGAATAGTATGTCTAAACTTTTTGGACAGTACAAAAGAGAAGGTAAAGATATCTCTGAGCTTAAAGCCAAAGTAGATGCCAATAAAGAAGCGATGGTTCCCGTACAGGAAAAAGCACGTGAGGCTGAAGAAGCACTTTATGCGATAGCACTGGCTATCCCTAACTTTCCTGATGACTCTGTACCAGAGGGTGCAGATGAGGAAGATAATGTCGAACAACGCAGGGTACTTGAACCTCGAAGTTTTGACTTTAAACCCAAAGAACATTGGGAGCTTTCTGAAATCAATGGATGGATAGATTTTGAGCGTGGTGTGAAACTGGCAAAGTCTCGTTTTGCCATACTTAAAGGTGAGGCATCGAGACTTGAACGTGCGCTGATTAACTTTTTTCTTGATATGAATAGAGAAAAAGGTTTTGAAGAGTATTCCGTTCCTTTTATCAATAATGCTACCATGCTACAAGGGACAGGGCAGTTACCAAAGTTTGGTGATGACTTGTTTAAGATAGAAGATGAAGACTTATATCTCATCCCTACTGCAGAAGTACCTTTAACCAATATGTACAATGATGAGATACTTTCTGAAAAAGAGCTACCACTACTTATGACTGGTTATACCCCATGTTTTAGAAAAGAAGCTGGAAGTGCAGGGCGTGATACACGTGGTATTATCCGTCAGCATCAGTTTAATAAAGTAGAGATGGTAGCCATAGCTCACCCTGATAAATCTGAAGAGGTATTTGACCTTATGGTGAAAAATGCTTCAGATATATTGACAGCTCTTGGTTTACCACATAGAGTTGTAGAACTTTGCGGTGGTGATTTAGGTTTCTCTGCAGCTACGACTATTGACCTTGAAGTATGGCTTCCTGGCCAAAACCAATACCGTGAAATCTCTTCTATTTCAAATACTAGAGATTTCCAGGCAAGACGTGCCAAAATACGTTTTAAAGATGGTAAGAAAAATAGATTGGTACACACACTCAATGGCTCAGCTTTGGCTGTAGGGCGTACGATTGTTGCTATAATGGAAAACTATCAAAATGAAGACGGGACGATTGAGATTCCTGAGGTATTGAAGAAATATATGTGAGAAGCGTAAGCAAACGACAAGAGTTTGTCGTTTGTAGCTTCGGAACCGAAATGGTCGGAGCGAAGCGTAGCCATGTTGGCTAGACTGTCTTAGAAGAATCACTATACCGTGATTTCAATTTCCCTTCCATACTCAAATAACTATTTAATGCACCTATATATGCTCTAGCAGAGGCTAACATGGTGTCTATGTTAAGTCCATGTCCTATGATGGCTGGTTCGCCGTTGAAGGAGACTTTTACGGTGACTGATGCTAAGGCATCTTTACCTTCACTTACAGATTTTACTTTATAATCTTCCAATTTCCCATTATATCCTGATATACGGTCGATGGTTTTGAAGATGGCATCGATAGTACCTTCACCTATACCTGCCTCGATGATTTCATTGTCATCTTTTTTTATCTTCACTGCAGCACTTGGTACACCGTTTGAACAGTCCATTAATTGTAATGAGATCAACTCATAAATTTGTGTGGCTTTGGTCATTTCGTTAGTGACTAAAGCACGTAAGTCATCATCGTAGATATCTTTTTTTCTATCTGCTAAGATTTTGAAACGTTCAAATGATGCATTTAATGCTTCATCATCTAAGGTAAAGCCCAATTTAGACAATTTGTCTTTAAAGGCTGCACGTCCAGAGTGTTTACCCATCACTAAAGTATCATCTTTAATCAACCCAATGCTCTCAGGTGTAATAATCTCATAGGTCTCTTTGTTTTTCAACATACCATCTTGGTGAATGCCAGACTCATGTGCAAAGGCATTTTTACCTACAATGGCTTTGTTTGGTTGTGGCTCAATACCAGTAATAGTTGCTATCAAACGGCTTGAGGGGTATATCTCTTTAGTGTTAATGTTGGTATCGTAGTTAGAAAAAACATCTGAGCGTGTTTTTAATGCCATCACTATCTCTTCTAACGCAGCATTTCCTGCACGTTCACCTAAACCGTTGATGGTACACTCAACTTGTCTTGCCCCGTTCACTACTGCTTCTAAAGAGTTAGCAACCCCTAAACCTAAGTCGTTGTGGTTATGTACAGAGATGATGGCTCTGTCTTTGGTATATTCGCTCATCTCTTTGACCATAGCACCTATCTCAAAAGGAAGTCTAAATCCTACAGTGTCGGGTAAATTTATGGTAGTAGCGCCTGCTTCGATGACTGCGTCAGATATCTCTTTCATGAAGCCCATGTCTGAACGTCCTGCATCTTCACAGGAAAACTCTACATCATCTACAAAGGTACGTGCATATTCTACTGCGCGTACAGCTCTTTTTATGACTTCATCGGGTGTCATTTTAAGCTTGTATTCCATATGTATCTTGGAAGTAGCGATAAAGGTATGGATACGTTTCATCTTTGCTTTGGCTATAGCTTCGCCTGCTGCTTTGACGTCAGAGTCTATAGCACGTGCCAAAGAGCAGACTGTGGAGTTGCTTACACGCTGTGCTATTTTGTCTATGGCATCAAAGTCTCCTGGGCTTGCTGCAGCAAACCCTGCTTCAATGATGTCAACACCTAAACGCTCTAACTGTGCAGCAATTTGGATTTTCTCTTCGGTGTTCATAGAAGCCCCTGGGCTCTGCTCTCCATCTCTTAATGTGGTGTCAAATATTTTAATTGTTTCAATACTCATTGTATTAACCTTGTTATAGTAAAAAGCGCAATGGCTTGTAAATTGTCTAATTCTACCTAAAAGTTGGTTAGGAGCATTAGAATAGTATGTTTATTGTAAAAAAGTGTGGATAGTTAGACTATTAGAGTGCGAGCAGTAGCAGGAGAGAAGTGTCTTTAGTGAAAATGTTTTGTGTTTTTATGATATTTTTCATAATGTTCTCCTGTTAAATTTTTATAAGTATACAGTAAATTAATATAAATTACAAGGGATAATAATTATCTTTTAATTTTTATCTTTCTAATATTTAAGTTCCTGAGTGCTCGGATAGGACCATAAAGGGTGTAAGCTAAGATAATAAGTGCAAATCCTTCAGCTGAAAATAAATAGAGTAGTGAGGCGATGAGTACAAGAATAATCATCGTTTTAAAGACCATAGGACGGTCAAGTTGTATTTTTTTAAAAGAGGGATAACGAAAATTACTTACCATAAGCACCGCAACACCAAGGGCGAGAAAGAGTAAGAGAATACTGTAGTTTTCCAAGGTATATTTGTGAAATAAAAGTATCCACATTGAGACAAATACCGCAGCTGTTGGAATGGGTAAACCTATGAAGACATTAGGGTCGGTTTTGGCTGTGGAGATGTTAAAACGGGCTAAGCGAATGGCTCCAAAAATGACATAGAGCGCAGAAACCAAAATGCCAAAACGACCAAATTCATAACCTGTGAAAAAATAGAGTAACATAGCGGGAGCAATACCGAAAGAGATAATGTCAGCCAGGGAATCAAATTCTACCCCAAACTGGCTGGTGGTATTTGTCATACGTGCCACACGACCATCAAGACCATCAAAGACAAGTGCTAAAAGTATTAGCCAAGACGCCAATATAAAATGCTCTTTACTTGCTTCAACAATACTTATCACTCCTACAAAAATACTACTTGCTGTAAATAAATTAGGTAGGATATAGATAAGATTGGATTTTTTCATATCTTATGCTTCTTTTTCTGCCTCTTCTTCAGCTTTGGCTCTTGCTTCAGCTGCGGCTATCTTGTCACCATGCGCTAAACGGCTAGGTAGATTATTTTCTTTTTCATACTCTTCGATGATAGAACGTACTTTTTTACCTTCGATGACTTCGACATCTAAAAGTACCGCAGCCATATTTTCTATGGCTTGGGAGTACTCAGTAAGTGTTTCTTTGACATAGTTGTAACGTTCATTTAACGTAGAACGTATAAAGTTATCCATGTCTTCAGCCATTTTATCACTATAGTCAGTACTCACTGCACCTGCCCCCAAGAATGAGTTTTGTGAACGTGAAAGTACCATAAGTCCAGCGACATCTGTCATACCATAGACAGAAATCATGTCTTTAAGTATAGCGGTTGCACGGTCAAGGTCATTTCCTGCACCTGTAGAGATTTCTTTAATGAACACTTCTTCTGATGCACGTCCACCTAAAAGTACATCAACTTCAGCCATAAGTTCATGTTTTTGTTTTAAAAATCTATCTTCATCATCTGGCAGGTGAAGTGTATATCCAAGTGCACCTAAGCCTCTAGGTATGATGGAAACTTTTGTGACACGTGTGGCACCTTTGGTGAGTTCAGCCATCAGCGCATGTCCACTTTCATGGTAGGCAACGATTTTCTTTTCCACATCAGAGATTTTACGGTTTTTCTTTTCTAAACCTACAAATGAACGCTCAATTGCTTCAAGTAAATCTTCTTGTTCTATCTGTTTTTTATTTTGGCGTCCTGCGAGCAGTGCTGCTTCATTAATGATGTTTGCCAAATCTGCTCCTGCAAGTCCTGCAGTTTGTTTGGCTACAATTTTTAAATCAACTTTTTTAGAGAGCTTTACGCCTTTAGAGTGTACTTTTAAGATGGCTAAACGTCCATCATAGTCAGGCTTGTCTACCAGTACCTGTCTATCAAAACGTCCTGCACGAAGCAGGGCAGCATCGAGTGTCTCTGGTCTATTGGTAGCTGCGAGTACAATGACTGGAGTATCGGTACCAAAACCATCCATCTCTGCTAGGAGTTGATTCAGTGTTTGTTCTCGCTCATCATTTCCGCCCATTTGACCACCAGAGGCTCTAGATTTACCAATAGCGTCTATCTCATCAATGAAGATAATAGAAGGTGCTTCTTTTTTTGCTTGCGCAAAGAGGTCACGTACACGGCTTGCACCCACACCAACAAACATTTCAATGAACCCAGAACCAGAAACTGAGAAGAATGGCACAGATGCTTCCCCCGCTACTGCTTTGGCAAGAAGTGTTTTACCTGTACCCGGAGGGCCTACAAGCAGAAGTCCTTTTGGTATTTTCGCACCCAGCTCCATGTAGCGTTCTGGGAATTTAAGGAAGTCGACTATCTCTTTGACTTCATCTTTTGCCTCTTCTACGCCCTGAACATCAGAAAACTTAGTGTCTGGCTTCTCAGAGTTAATGAGTTTATCTGCCTTACCGGCACCTAAAATGCCTCCACCCATACCTTTGCTCATTTTTTTGGCAAGGAAAATCCAGATACCAAAGAAAATGAGTATAGGCAGAAGAGAACCTAAGAGGTCAGAGATAAATCCTCCACCCATAACACCTTCGTAAGTGATTCCTTTTTTTTCAAGTAAAGGAATGAGGTCTTTGTCATAGGTAGGTACATTTTGAGCTATGTATCGTACTTTACGTCCATTTTCATCAGCAATTGCTTCAATGGTCGTAGGGGTAAGCTTTACAGATTTAATGGTACCTTTTTCTATCTCTGTTTTAATCTCAGAGTATTTAACTGTTTTTGTTTGGGTTACTTTGGCACCAGTATTAAGCATATTACCAAGCCCCTGATTGCCATCACCTATAAATGCTTTAAATAGGAATATAATTACTATCGCAAAAATGGCAAAAGCCAAAAGAGGATTGTTATTAAAAAAGTTATTGTTGTTATTGTCGTTATTTTGGTTATTATCAGCCAATGTTATTCCTTAGTTCTTTTTTATAGACAAGTGTTACCCACTCGTCCTTCAATGTTCTTGATATGAGGGTCAAGTCACTATACGTATCTTTTACTAATGCCTCTTTTTTATCTAAAATACCTGAAAGTATAAGTAATCCATCTTCTTTACAGGCTGCTTTTAAATCTTTTGCTATAAATCTTAACACATCTGCGATGATATTTGCAATCACAACATCATAAGTGCCTTCAGCTTTGTCTATAGAACCTTCCCAGAGTTTATCATAGTGCTCCTCATTTAAGGCAAAGTTTTCTTTGCAACTTTCTACAGAGATTGGATCAGTATCACAGAGTTCTATGTTGGCACCCAGTTTTTTTGCTGCAAGTCCCAGTATACCAGAGCCACAGCCTACATCGATGACACTGTCTCCACTTTTTACATACTCTGAGATAGCAGTTAAACATGAAAATGTGGTTGCATGGTGCCCTGAACCAAAAGCGAGCGCCGGATCAATTTTAATATTAATCAAACCAACTTTAGGTTCATACCAGCTTGGAAAGATATAAAACTTTCCAGCTTCGATAGGTTCAATAGAATCTTGGTATTTTTGAATCCAATCTTGATTCTCTTTTTCTTCAAGTGTGTAGGACATTTGGATGCTACCACCTAATGTACCTTCTAAAGATACAAGAGCATCTTTAACGAAAGTTAAATCAGATTCAGATCTTACGATGATTTTTTCATGTCCTATTTCTACACCATCCCCTGCAATGTTAGCCACAAAGTCAGCGATGAATTCTACAAAGTCATCATTAAGCATGATGTTTAATTCATGGTATTTCTTATCCATGGGTTGCCTTAAATGCTTCTTTTAAATCAAGTGTGCCCTCATAAAAGGCTTTCCCCACTATTGTCCCATCAATGCCAGCTTCTATGAGCCCATGAATATCATGCATATTTTTAAGTCCACCACTCGCAATTGTTTCGAGTCCTGAAGCTTCCTGAATGGCTTTTGTAAATTCTAAATTTACCCCTGTCATCATACCATCACGTCCTACATCTGTACAGATGATAGCTTCAACACCACAGGCAGCAAATTCACGTGCTAGGTCAGTAGCTTTCATGTCCGAAGTCTCTGCCCAGCCTTCTACTGCTACCATACCGTCTATGGCATCAATACCTACGACGATAGGATACTTCGCTGCCATATCTTTGACAAACTCTGCATCTTTTACGGCAATAGAGCCTAAAATGAGTCTATCAATCCCAAGTTCTAAATACATTTTGATAGTTTCTTCATCGCGTATACCTCCACCAAGTTCCAGTTTGAGGTTACAGTTTTGGCGGATTTTCTTGATTTGTTCTAGGTTTTCAGGTTTTCCTGCAAAGGCACCATTGAGGTCCACAAGGTGTACCCACTCTGAACCTAGTTCTTCAAACTTTTTAGCTACTTGCCATGGTTCATCACTATAAATTTTAGCTGAGTCCATAAGTCCTTTACTGAGTCTCACGGCTTTCCCATCTTTAAGATCAATTGCTGGTAGTATTGTCATTTTTTTGTCATTCCTATAATTTTGCGAAATTTTCTATAATTTTCAGACCATTTGTATGGCTTTTTTCTGGGTGGGGCTGTATGCCATAAATATTGTCATTTTGCACCGCACTTACGAACGCATAACCGTAGTGTGTTTTGCCTATGGCATAAGTATCATCACATACTGCATGGTATGAGTGGACAAAGTAGAGATAAAAGTCTTTTTGAAGCCCTTTAAACAAAGGGGTTTCTTTTTCTACAAAAAGTTCATTCCACCCCATATGTGGTACCTTAAGAGTATGGTCAAATTTACTTTCATTAAAGGCAACAACCTTCCCCGGGATGAGCCCTAGACCTTTGTGTGTACCAAATTCTTCAGAACTCTCAAATAGTAGCTGCATACCAAGACAGATACCAAGTAATGGTTTACCTGATGCTGCATAAGTGATGACAGCTTCATCCATGCCGTTTTCTTTTAAGTGTTCCATCGCATCACCAAATGCACCAACACCAGGAAGAATAAGTTTGTCATATTGACTAAGCTTGTTTGGGTCACTCTCAAGTGTGGCTTCTACACCTACTTTGGCAAAAGCATTAATTACAGAGGCTAAGTTACCCATGTTGTAATCGACGATTCCAATCACGTCTTATTCCTTATATCATTCTATTTATTATCGTGATTATAGCCAATTAAAGTAAAAGGTTTAATCCTCTTTAGCCTATTTGGGTAAAATAAGCTTTCAATAGATTATAGATTAGGGTAGTGATGAGAGAAAGAGTTGAATACATATTGGTGAAATTATTATTAGGGATAGCTAAAATTGCACCGCGTTCATGGCTGTATGCATTTTTTAAAATTGTAGCCCTTTTACTCTATGCATTAGATAGTAAACGACGAAAAATTACCATACAAAATCTTTCATATGCATATCCTCAAAAGAGTGAGAAAGAAATAAAAAAACTTTCAAGACAAGTCTATATTGAACTTTCTGAAACGGTTACAGAAATCCTTTTAATGTTCGTCAATCGGTTTAACATAGATAGTGCGATAGTCAATAAAGACGAAGCCATTGACAAAATACACCTTTTGAAGCAAAATAGTCCTAAGGGAATTATTGCTATGACTGCACATTTTTCTAACTGGGAGCTTTTAGCACATTTTTTAGCTAAACATGGATTGCCAATGTTAGTGATAGGAAGAGAGGGTAATAATAAGTTAATCGAGAAAAATATTACTACCCCTTTTCGTCAAAAATTTGGTAACGGAAGTGCCTTTAAAGGCAACGCTATGATTACGATGGTAAAACGCCTTAAAAAAGGGGGGAGTGTTGGTATCCTTATTGATCAAAAAGCAGGGCAGTACAATAGTGTTAATGTAGATTTTTTTGGTCAAAAAGCAGAAACTACGACCTCAATTGCTATGTTAAAGCAGAAACTCGACGCTTTAGTTGTGCCTTTTTTTATAGCCAGAGTAGCTAGAGGTAAATATAAAATCATCATTGCTGACCCTATTGAGTATGAGGGTGATATGAAAGCCAAAGAGAGTTTGGAAAAAATGACTGCACAATATAATGAAGTGATGGAATCTATCATTAAAACATATCCTGCACAATGGTTTTGGATGCATAACCGGTGGCGACGACGATGAAGCAGATATTAATTTTAAATGATGGACGTATGGGACACTTAAATCAGTCTATTGCTTTTGCAAATTACATGGGGTATGTATATGATATCGTAGAAGTGCTTCCCAAGTATCGTTGGAGTAAGATATTGACCTATCTTTTCGATAAGATAGGTATTAAAACAGATATTTTATTTCATCCTGTAGTGTTAGATAAACAATCTTATTCTTTGGTTGTAGGTACAGGCTCATGGACATATTATATGGTGAAGGTTTTGTCAAAAAAACTGCAGGCAAAATCTATAGTGATGATGCTTCCAAAGGGTTATCGTTATAAAGGTTTTGATATTATTTTTGCACAGCAACATGATATTCCTCCCTCATATCATAACATTATAGAAATCCCTGCAAATTTTGCTTATATTCAACCCCAAGGACTTTATAAAGCAAAGAAAAAATCAGTGGGTATCGTCATTGGTGGAGACAACAAAGTGTTTACCATGTCAAAAGAAAAACTAAAACTACAACTTGATGCTATAGTAAAACAGTATAAAGGGTATGAAATTGCTGTAACAACTTCTCCACGCACATCAAAAGAAGTAGAAACATTGATTCAATCCTATCATTTTGAGTATGAAGTTATTTTTTCACAACATCCAATAAATCCTATTCCAGATTTTTTAGACCAGTGTGAGTGTGTGTGTATCACGGGAGACAGTACTTCTATGATATCTGAGGCAGTCTCTTATGGTAAAGCCAATATTATTGTACTACCCTTGGAAAGCAGTCAAGAGAATAAATTTGAACGTTTTGTGCAAAGTTTGGAAAAAGAAGGATATTTACATATATTTGATGAAAGTATAGAAAATAAGAATAGAAAAATTGATTTTAGAACTTACCTAAAAGGCTTAAAATTATGAAAATCGTACAGTTACTTCCTGAACTGAATGAAGGTGGTGTTGAACGTGGTACTATGGAACTGAGCCGAGAGTTAGTAAAATTAGGACATGAGAGTATCGTTATTAGTGCAGGTGGGAAACTTGTCAAACAAATAGAATCAGATGGGGGAAAACATATTCTTTTTGATGTTTGTTCTAAAAATTTATTTACTGTACCTTCTCGAGTGTTTAAATTGCAAAAACTCTTAAAAGAGTTAGACCCCGATCTTCTTCATGCACGTAGTCGAGTACCTGCATGGTTAGTTTATGGGGCAAATAAAATGTTACATTTACCTTTTGTAACAACAGTACATGGGTTCAATAGTGTGAGCTTCTATAGTGCAATTATGACAAAATCAGATAAGGTCATTTGTGTAAGTGCTGCGATTAAGTCATACATTCAAAAGCATTATCATACAGAAGAAAAGAAAATTACAGTGATTCCACGAGGGATTGATTTGGAAAAGTTTAATCCTAAGAATATTGATGAGGTGTTTATAGATACTTTCAAAAAGCAATATCAATTAAAAGATAGAATGATTGTTTCTACAGTAGGAAGGATTACGCAGCTTAAGGATTTGGAAACGTTTATTCGTGCTATTGGCATCGTTAAAGAAACATTTCCTTCTGTCTGTGCTTTGATTGTAGGAGGGATACGGGAAGATAAACAAAGTTATTTCGAGTCACTAAAAGCGCTTGTGAAAGCATTAGATATTGAAGAGCATATCATTTTTACCGGAAGTCAAAGTAGTGTTGCTGAAATTTATGCATTGAGTGATGTTGTAGTAAGTAGTTCTAAAAAACCTGAAAGTTTTGGTAGAAGTGTTGCTGAGGCTATTGCGATGAATACACCCGTGGTTGCTACACAGCATGGAGGTGTATTAGATATTATACAAGAAGGCGATAATGGTTATTTTTATCCCGTAGGCGAGTATAAGGTTTTGGCACAATTATTGTCTCAAAGTAGAGCGTTAGAGTTTAATGGTTATGCGTATGTTTCTGAGAATTTTTCATTGAACACTATGGTTACAAAAACGATAAATACATATAAGCAGGTTATCTAAGATGGCACAAATATTAGCATTGGGGGACTGTAATACCTCTGGGGTAAGTGAATTTCAAGGAAAGGCATATCCCGAAGAATTTTCTAAAAGTATAGGTAAAACAGTTCAAAATTGTGGTTTTACTATGTCCACCACCAGAGAAATGCAATTCTTCTTTAATGAAAATATAAGTGAGGAGACTGAAATTATCATGATTCAGTATGGATTAGTAGATTCCTGGAAAACATTTAAGTATGCACCTTATGTATTATACTACCCTGATTCTCCAATGAGGAAAATTGCTAGAAAAATTGTTAAAAAGTATAAAAAAATTGCTAAAAATATAGGACTCAATAAACATTTAGGTGTACTCCCTGTAGTTTCACCTGAAGAGTATAAAGAAAATATTGTACACATCCTAAAAGCCTCTTCAAATCATATAGTTTTTTTAATAGATACTATTCCAAATCAGGATACATCAAGAAATCCTGCCATTGTTCAATATAACAAGATTTTGGAACAATTAGCAGATAAATATAGCAATGTGCATTATATTGATGTCTATGATGATTTTATAGATAAAAAAGAGTATTACTTAGATGCTACACATATGAATGCAGAAGGTTATACTGTAATAGCTAGAAAATTAGTTTCTCTCTATAACAAGTATGATATGAAAGTATGTTAAATGAAAATAGTGAAATTTTTAGCTTCAACAGGAGAAGGTGGTTTAGAAAATGTATTTATTGATTTATGTAATGCTTTGTCACACAGTGAAGAGGTTGAAGTAATTGTTTTTAAAGAAGCTTCTTTTCTTAAAAAATTTGATAAAAATATTCGTATACATTTATTGACTTCTTCTTCTGGAAGATTTAATCTTTTACTCTATAAAGAACTTTACACGCTGATAAAAAGAATTAAACCAGATATTGTCCATACCCATGCGGCAAAGGCATCACAAATATTTTATTATTTAAATACATTTTTACATATTCCTCATGTGGGTACGAAACATAACTCACGAAAAGGCAAGATATTTAATAAACTTTCGTATGTCACCGCTGTTTCAAAAGGCGTAAAAGAAAGTATCAACAATAGTAATACAAAAGTTATTTATAATGGTGTTTACCCTAAACAACTTGCAGCAAAAGAGACAAAAAATACGATATTTACGATGCTGGCAGTAGGAAGATTAGATACGATAAAAGGGTTTGATATTTTAATCAAGGAATGTTTTAAATTAGAGTTTCCCTTTTTATTGCAAATTGTTGGAGAAGGCAAAGAATATAAAAATCTTAAACATCTCATTAATGAATTAAATTTACAAGATAAGGTTCAATTAGTAGGTTTTTCTTCTGAAGTTCCTCGTTTCATGCAATCTTCTGATTTAGTTGTTGTTTCTTCTCATACAGAAGGCTTAAGTTTGGTAATGGTTGAATCACTATTTTATGCTAATGTGTTGATTTCTACAAAAGTGAGTGGACCGTTAGAGACATTAGATGAAAAGTTTTTAATAGATAGATTTAATATTGCAAATAAAATACAAGAGGTATATAACAATCAAGAAATGTATAAAAAAGATTTTGGAATATTAAAAAATAATGTGCAGAAAAAGTTTTTGTTAACACATATAATAGAAGAATATAAAAGGTATTACCAAGATATAATCGCTGTAAATGTAGTGGGTAATACGTAGAAAGCAGAATAGTTTTGCTAAAATAAGATAACTTAAAAAAGATAAATTTTTTATAATAAAAAGAGGGTAGAGATGAAAGAGACCATTAATGTAATATGTATAAAATGGGGTCATTCCTATGATGCAGAGTATGTAAATAAGCTTCAAAATATGATTGTGAGAAATACATCTTACACTATTGATTTTTATTGTTTTACTGATGATGCAACAGGCTTTAATAAAGACATTATTGTAAAACCTCTTCCTATATTAGAAACAAAAAAAGAGTATCAAACGAAGCATTCCTATAGGAAAGAAGCAGCACTCTGCGATGATAATTTAGGGGGGTTACAAGATAAAAGAGTTTTCTTTTTTGATTTGGATGTCGTCATTATTTCTAGTCTAGATGCACTTTTTGCATATCCTCAAAATGATCAATTTTATATTATTAAAGATTGGAACAGTAAAGGTAATACAATAGGACAGGCAAGTTGTTATTCATGGAAAGTAGGTACGCTTGGCTATATAAAAAAATATTTTGAAGAAAATCCAAAAAAAGTGATAGATAAATTTTTTACTGCATCTCAAGAATATTTATCAAGTAAGATTATAGAAAAACAAGGTACTTTAAATTTTTGGCCAGATAACTGGTTTTGTTCTTTTCGATTTCATTGTATGCATAAAATTGGCCCATTGAGACATTTTTTATCTCCTCAAATACCTACAAATCGACCAGGTTTAAAGGTGATTGTTTTTCATGGTGTGCCCAATCCAAGAGAAGCGATTCAAGGCGTTTGGAATTTAGGTAAAAAACAGCAATGGAAAAAACTTTATAAAGTTTGTAAACCTACTCAATGGATTGAAAAATATTGGTATTAAAAAGATGAAAAAAGATATAAGAGTTAAACTATTACATCGAGATAGTCAGGAAAATGAAGAATCTGTGTTTAAGATACAGTCTGCAGGTAGTAATGCCAAGTGGGGTTCTTGTACCTTTACATTTAATCCATTGGAAAAAAATTATGATTGGTTAGTCATTATTGATGATATTTCAAAAATTATACCCAATAGAACGGAACAGTTACAGTGCCCAAAAGAGAATACTATTTTGGTTACAACAGAACCAAGTTCTATTACACGTTATGGAAGAGGCTTTGCAGGGCAGTTTCACTATCTTATCACAAATCAGGATGAAAAAGTACTTCCACATAAAAATGCCATACGTTCCCAAACGGGAAATGTTTGGTTTTATGGAAAAGAGTATGATGAGATTGTTCGTGTATCACACCCCATTAAAACAAAAAAAATATCAACCATATGTTCAAATAAGCAGCAGGGACATACAATTCATAAAAAAAGATTTCAATTTACAAAAATTCTTGAAGAGAGGATTCCTGAAGTTGAAAGATATGGTAGAGGATTTAAGTGGATAGAAACAAAAGTAGAAGCATTAGATCCATATCAATTTCACGTTGTAATTGAAAATCATTTTGCCCCACATGTATGGACAGAAAAACTGGCAGATGCTTTTTTAGGTTTTACTGTTCCCATATATTGTGGATGTCCCAATGTATACGACTATTTTCCAGAAGAGAGTATTATTCAAATAGATATTGATGATATAGAAGGTTCTATGGCAAAAATACAAGAAATTATCTCTACCGAAGGTGAATATGAAAAAAGATTAGATGCTGTGAAAGAAGCAAGAAGAAGGGTACTCGAAGAGTATAATTTATTGGCTATGATAAATAATATTGTTGAAAAATCAATAGATGATAAGCGTGAAATAGCAGATTCTAAGATATATAATAGGCGAATAATGAGATTGAGATATCCTCCGGATCTCATACGATTTTTTATTTGGAAAATCAATAATTTTCTCAAGAATATTTTATAAGTGTCTATAAGAAGAGGAGAATAGAAATGCAAACAAAAATACCAAGTATTGTGACGAAAGATACCGATACATTAGCTTCATATATACTTGTTGCTATAGGATTTTTTCTTCCTATATCTGTCGCAGGAGTCAATATCATGCTTGCCTTGCTAGTAGTACTTTTTTTGTGGGAAAGAAAATATCAAAAACGATTTTTGAAAATAAAGTATAATCCTATTGTATATATAGTGTTAGCTATTGTACTCATGCATATCATTGGTTGTCTATGGAGTGAAAATCTTTCGATGGCAGGTGAAACGCTCAGACGTGGATGGAAATTAATGTGGATTCCCTTTTTTATGATGTTTATGAAACGTGAGCATATCTATTATTATCTGCAGGCATTTATTTTTGGTATGATGATCTCAGAAATATTAACCTATTTAGTCTGGTTAGATATTCTACCCTTGTTTAAGTATGCCACAAAGGAAATGCCAGCACCTCTTATGCAGCATACATACTATACTCCTTATGTGGCCATTGCTGCTATGCTATTAATCTATTTTTTACTGTATAAAAAACATAAAACGCTTATCCAAAAAGTAGTCATCGCATTTTTTATTGTTACGATGTTAATAAATCTTTCTTTTACAGGAGGAAGAGCAGGGCAGATTGGTTTTCTAGTGCTTCTTTTTGTTTTAATAGCATATTATTATAGAGAAAAA
>DRQB01000072.1 GCA_011330645.1 Campylobacterota bacterium
ATAATAGCTAAAAATTAAAAGGGTAGGAGTAATGAAAGTCTTAAATGTTAAAAAATCCAGCATTTGCTTCCTTCATAAATCGTATCTAAGTATACACTAGGTAAATTATAGCAAAAGAATACCATTTAGGACAATTATGAGTGATGAGAATAAAATAAAATTAGATTTTGAAGCTTTTATAGAAGCATTTAAAGAGAGAGTAAAAGAGGGGATGAGCTACCGAGATGCCATCTTGTTTACTTCTATGACCTTTGGTGGAAGTGCTGCCAATTTAGTAAAACAGGCCGATGTAAAATTTCAGGAAGCTACTTTTTCAAAAACTGAACTCTCAAAACAGCCTAATGTAGATGAGTGTGCCTTAGCAAGCATGGATAAGTTGTGGGATGGTGAGCATTTTGAAGGTTCAACCGAGCAGATGCAAAGTTCCCATGAGGAGACCATACTAGATACACTTTATTTTATACTCAAATATGCAGAGTCCCCAAATGCCCTAGAATCCGTTTTAGCCGCCAACGATGCAGTCTGCGGTGATAAAAGGGCTAGAAAGTCGTTTTTAGAAATGGCATTTGATGTCGCTTAGAAAAAGCATCGTAGGGTTATCACTTCTGCTCTGTAATCTCTATGCACATCATAATCCTGATAAAGTATGGAAAATATCCGATTTGAATAATGCCACTATGGCATTGTATGGACGGGAAGCTTTTTCACACATTCAAAAAAGTGACCGCATTACCATCACGGCACCCACAGCTATCGCAGAGGATCCACTCAATGTTCCTATAGGTATCAAATCAGATATTAAAGCAAAATCTGTTGCTATCTTTCAAGATGCCAATCCTAAAAGTCTTACAGCCATCATTAATACTAATGCCCAAAGTATTATTGATTATGAAATGAATATTATTATGGAAAGAAAAGGGACTGTCTTTGTGGTAATAGAGGGCTTAGATGGACAACTCTATTATAAACGGGCATTTATTTATGTGATTTGTATGCCTTGCATGGCACAGGGTATGGAATAAAATGTTACACCTAAAGAGGTGTAACTAAAACTCAAAAGTATTTCTAAGAAGCTTCAGTATAAAGATGTTTAGCTTTTTGTACGTGGAAGTTAAGACCTATCTCTTTTTCTGTACATCCAAGTGCTAGGGCTACCATTTGTGGCATATGTAGTACAGGGAGTTCTACATCACGTCCCATCACTTTACCAATACTGTCTTGGTAAGTGTCCATTTTAAGATGACAGAGTGGACATGGTGTTACCATCATCTCTGCACCATTATCCATGGCATCAAGTAGGGCGTTACCTGCGAGTACTTCAGAGGTATGGTTGGCTTGTAACTCTACGTGGAAACCACAACATTTGTTTTTACTTTCATAGTTCACGGGGTTACCTTCAAGCGCATCTATAAGATTGTCTAGTGAAGTAGGGTTGTATGGATTTTCATGTCCATTTGCCTCTTCATGTAACTCAGATGGTCTAATGTTGTGACATCCGTAGAATGGTGCAATGTTAAGGTGAGAAAGTGGTACTGTCACTTTATCTTTTACCTTATCCAATCCATACTCATCTATCAGCGTGTAGAGGAAGTGTTTGATTTCACTTGTCCCTTTGTACTCTAATCCAACTTCTGCAAGTTTTTCATTTACACGTGCTTTAAGCTCTGGGTCGGTGTCTAGTGCGTGTTTAGTCATCGCAGAGTTAAGCTGACAGGTATTACAGATGGTAATCATCGTAAGTCCCAACTTCTCAGCATAACAGATGTTACGAGCATTGAGTACGTGTGCTAAAAACTCATCGAAATCTTGAAGGTGAGAAGCACCACAACATGAAGCCTCTTCCAAAATAGTAATTTTGATACCTAATTTATCGGCTACTGCAAGCGTAGATGATAAAAGTTCAGGGGTAGACTGTTTTGCCGTACATCCTGTAAATAATGCATAGTGTAATTGTTCGCTCATCTTTTCTCCTTACAGCTTATTTGTTTGTGCAATTTCGATAAGTTTTTGTACTTCATCGAGATTTTTGATTTTTGGAATAGAGTTGATAAATGGTATACCTGAATGCCAGTGAATTTTACCAACCATAAACATTTTTCTAGCAGTATTTAAGTGTTTGTACATACCTAAGTAACCCTCAGAATAGGTCACGATATCTGCTTCATCTAAGTAACCCGTTTTCTTCATCCCTCTTAAGAAACCTTCTGCGTGACGTGTAGCGACATTTGACTCAGCCACACCACGTACAAACTGTAGGTTGTGAAGTTTACCTATTTTTTCGATAGGGTTAATATCTTTTGGACATGCTTCCGCACATTCAAAACATTTCACACAGTCCCAAACACCTGAACCCATTTCAGCTGTGATAGCCAAACGCTCATCACCTGCTTCATCACGTGTATCTACTGTAAATCTGTAGGCTGCATTAAGTGCTGCAGGCCCAAGGAATGCATCGTTTACTTCAAGTGCCGGACAAGAGTAGTGACATGCACCACACTGGATACAAAGATCAGAGTCTAAGAAGTTGTTAAACTCTGAGATACTTTGCTTTGTCTCATGCTCTGGACGTGCTTCAACATCAGCAACCACGTATGGTTTTACTGCTGCATGCTTTGCCCAGAAGTCTGCTTTATCGATAATCATATCTTTAATCGCACGTTTTTTAGAACTTGGCTCGATGACTAATTCTTCACCAAATAAATCGATAAGTTCTATAGCATTTTGTTTACAGGCAAGTGTTGCACGACCATTGACTTTAATGGCACAAGCACCACAAATACCGTGACGACATGAACGACGGTAAGAAAAACTTCCATCATGTTCCCAC
>DRQB01000073.1 GCA_011330645.1 Campylobacterota bacterium
ACTCTGGCTTGATAATGGTCAAAACGGTCATACTCTTTATTGATAAATGCTAAAAAACGCTCCCACTTAAAAAACACTGCCGAAATCTCTTTGCAGTAACGGTAGATAATTTCTTCCTTACTGGAAACTAAGGCAGACTCTTTTTCCTTGAGATGTGAAATACTTTGTGGCAAGATGTAGAAAAATCCTGCCGAACTTCGCGCCACAACTGTTGCCTTAATGACATTATTAAAACCACCACGCACAAGCAGTGTCTCTTCTCCACCATTGAAGTGTACTTGTGTATCTACCAAATAGTCTCTAAGCCTAGAGGAGTGTGCTAGTTTATAGAGTGTATCTTTAATATCGCGTCTATTTTGTTTAAGGGCACGTTCAAGTTTATGAAGTTCAGGGTCACGCGCAGGGTTTATGTCTCCCTCCTCGGTAAAATAGCCTATAATATCTACTATCGCTTCAGGTATCTCTATCCCCTGTATCCATGAGATAAGTGGTTCGGTAAAGCCTACAGCTGAGAGTGTATTGAAATAAGAAAACATTTTTACAAAAGCATAAATTTCATCCAAAGAAAGAATAGCCTGTTTTTTAATACGTGCAAGTTCTCTGTCTAAGTTAGGGACATGCGAAGGTGTAGGAAATTCTACTTTACTGAGTGCTTTTATGTAACGATAATGTTGATTGATATCACCCATCATAGCCACAGGCTTTTGCCTCGCTAAAAAAGTCTGAAACTGACTAATGTAGCCATCAAGATCAAGTTTTTGTATGATGGATTTTTCGTTTGTTTGTTGTAAAGGCACGTTGTATCATCTTCCTTATAAATTGTAGGAGAATTATATCACGTTTTAGATTGTGGGCTGTCAGCCCACAAGAAGAAATTTTTAAAAATTATATCCTACTCTTACGATTGATTTTGTATCTGTTTTTTCAAAGCCCACTGGTGGTAGGTTGTCAAAACGTACTTCTTCTTCAATGGATACAGAGATATTTTCTGCTACTGCAAAGTTAAATCCTGCTACAGCCAATACTTCATAATCATTTGAAAAATCTTTAGTATTTTGCTGTGAACCTATTTTCACATATAAGTCACTCACATCATTGAGTTTGTTATTGTACTCAATGTATTCATTTAAAGAAGCAAATTTTTTCGTTGCTTGCGCATTGGAATAATCTTCAATGTTATAGGCACCACCCAGTTTGATTTTTAAAGTTTGTTGTCCATCGTTATAAATCTCTTTGCCTACACCTACACCAATAGAAAACTTATTGTCATAATTTTGGAATTTATTTCTTAACCAATTGATTGATGTATATCCTAACCAACCATCAGTAATATATTGTTCTAAACCTAAATTTGCTCTATATTCTTCATTGTCTTTCACCCCATTATTTTTAGTGACAAAAGCACTGGTATCAAATGCAACTTTTAATGCTTCATTTGCATATCCCACTGTTGTTAAAGACATTTCATACTTACCATTAAGATTTAAAGTTTTAGTATTCCCCGTTGTATTTGCAAAACCTAAGTTTATGCTTTGTTTTAATGCATCACTTGCTTTCACATTTGCTTTTGCAGAGTAGACTGCTTCTACATCACTTACCTTTATATCATCTGCACTTACAGCTGTTACCAGTACAAGCCCCGCAACAAGTGAACATTTTATTTTGTTAGACATTCTTTTTCCTTTGAATTGTTTTTTTGCGCGCGCATTATAGCATAGGGCAACTTCTATTTTGAATAGAAGAATATTAAGCTAAAATATATCAAAGAATAAGGATATCATTGATTTTATGAAATACATTTTTATTGCTATTGGACTGTTAATATTATTTTTATTTTGGGCACCAAAAAACTCCCACACAGAACCCCTTTCCTCATCTGCTACCATTTTAGCTTTTGGAGATTCTCTCACCTATGGATACCATGCTAAACGAGACGAGAGTTATCCTTCTGTACTAAAGTATCTCTCTGGACTGAATGTCATCAATGCTGGCATCAATGGTGAAACATCAGCCCAAGGGCTGAAACGTCTCCCGAAACTTCTTAAAAAGAAAAATATAAAACTTATGATTCTTTTTTTTGGTGGCAATGATATTATGCAACGCTTGTCCATAGCACAACTTAAAATAAACCTCATCACAATGATACACATGGCAAAAGAAAAACAGGTACAAGTACTACTCATTTCTGTACCAAATATAAGCTTATTTGGGCTTTCACCTTTAGCACTGTATGAAGAAGTAGCTGATGAAGAAAACGTGCCTCTACTTAATGGGATGTTAGCAGATATTCTAGAGCAACCTTCACTCAAAAGTGACCAAATACATCCTAATGCATTAGGATATAAAATAATGGGAAAGAAAATTTACGAGAAATTAAAGAAAGAAGGGTGGTTGAAGGACTAAGCCTCACCACGTATCTGATAGGTAATGTCTCCTGCACCAAAGGCAGTCACAAGTCCTTCAGAGTATTCACGGATGACAGAGCCATCACGCATCACCTTTACCACACCATCTTCTTTAGTAACAGAGTCAGCCATAAGCAATTTATAACGAGAAAAAGCACCTTTGAGGTCAATATCTACTTCTAATTCACCTGCCGACCATATAGGAAGGATGACTAACTCATCTACCCCATCAAAACACTCGACAAATGCTTGTAGGTTATCCATAGTTCTTGAATATTTATGCGGCTGCCAAATAACATTGAGCGCATTAAAGTCTCGCAACGTTTTATAGGATTGCAAAGACTCCATCGTTACTTTTATCTCTGTAGGGTGATGACCATAATCATCTATGACCACACACTCTTCTTTGTTTTGTACAATATCAAAACGTTTTTTAATACCTTTATACTTAAGCAGATTTGTACGTATTGCTTCTAAGTCTTCACCTAACTCCAAAGCAGCAAGTATGGCAAGAGCAGCGTCCAGAGCTATGTGATTACCAAAACCAAAGACTTCAAAGCTACCCAGTTCTAAAAGTTCAAACTTTGTATGAGGCTCCCCATTTACCAATACAAATTCAATATTTCGAATGTCTTTACTTGGGTAGAGTTTAATACTCTCCATGTCAAGTGAAGAGAGAAAGTCATCTTCAGCATTGATGACACGTACTTTTGCAAGGGTTAAAAAATTTCTGTAAGCATTGTAAAAACGCTCTTCATCATACTCATAGTACTCCATGTGTTCTGGCTCTACGTTAGTCACGATAGCTAAATATGGGTTGGAATTTAAAAAACTTTCATCACTCTCATCTGCTTCAAACACTACTTTATTGTTAGGATAATTACGCACATTTGAGCCAAATTCTTTAGAAATGGCACCGATGAGTGCATTGGACTCAGGGATGATAGATGCCAACATGGCAGAAGTTGTACTTTTTCCATGTGCCCCACCTACAGCATAGACCTCTTTATCTCCTAAAATAGACTTTAATGACTCTTTTCTTGAAAGCAGTTCAATCCCTAACTCTTTTGCTTTTTGATATTCAGGGTTGGTAGGACGTACCGCAGCAGAGTAGATGACTCTATCTACCCCTGCAACAGCATCTGCATGGTGAGGAATGGTGATTTTGGCATCAAAGTTAGTCGCCAAGTCATTGGTAATTTCTGTCTGTTTAATGTCTGAACCCGATATTTTATGTCCATCATTCACTAAAAACTTTGCTAATGCTGAGAGTCCTATCCCTCCAATACCTATAAAATGTATTTTACGAGTCGTCATTTATTTACTCTCTTCCAATACTCTTAATTCTTCTTTGCCCTCTTTGACTTGTTTGGCAAACATGGTAAGCAAGATGTCTGTAGGTTGAGAAAAAGTTTGAATAAAAAATGCCAAAGGATCATTTTCATTGACACCTTCAACATCTACTAGATTTTCTATAAAGTCTTCAAAAGAGTGCCCTGCCATGACTGCAGCAGCATGTACCATCATGGCATCCTTAAGCTCATCATGATCTATCGTATAATTGAGTACCAAAAATATCTCTTTTGCCCCTTTTTTATCATTTTCACTATACCGTTGTATACCATGCTCATAAATAGCCCTTGCCGTTGCTAAATCTTCAGCATCATTCATATCAAAGTTTTGTGAGTCAGTGAGTTTTTGAGAGAGCCTGTCAAAAGCATTGTTGACTATGAACGTAAAAATTTCATTAATCTCATCTTCTGCTGCTTCGATAATGAGTTGCGCATCTAAAAGCTGGTACCCTTTTGCAATGCTCTGCTCCGATTTACATTCTTCTTCCAGTCTTTTGATATTGGCTAAAAATTCAGGGTCTTTTTTAAGTTCTTCTACGTGTATTTCTGGTGTTTGCATTATTTTAT
>DRQB01000074.1 GCA_011330645.1 Campylobacterota bacterium
GGTGCGGTGCTTCCAGGGAACTTTGAAATCAAACATGCCAAACTTCGTGGCGTTGAGTCTGAAGGTATGGTCTGTGCCTCTTCTGAGCTTGGATTGCCTGATATGGGCAAAGGGATTATGATACTTGATGAGAGTATCGGAGAACTTGAAGTAGGGCGTGAGTTTGGTAGCTATGAGAAAGTAGCAGATACTATCATCGAGCTAGAACTAACTGCAAACCGTGGTGATTGTCTCTCTGTGTATGGTGTGGCAAGAGACCTCTCTTCTGCACTCGATATCGAGATGAAACCTTTTGAGTATAAACAAGAGGAGAAGATGAAGCTTGGTATCGCAAGAGCTGCTGAGATTCATACTGAGGGTGAGATGGATGCTGACTTGTGCTATAAACTCGCAACAGTTGAGAGTGTAGAGAGTAGTTTCCTTGTTAATCTACGTTTGGCGATGGTAGGTGTGGAAGCTAAGGATAAATTGGCTTCTTTGTTTGCTTATGCGACACACGCAACCGGTGTGATTTTACGTGGATATGAGAGTAGTTGTTTCCATAATGAAGAGAACAAAGTCGTGGTATTGCCAACAGCCAAAGCCAAAGGTATTACTGAAATAGTTGCCAATGGTAAAGGGTGTTCTGTTGTAGGTGTAAACCAAACAGAAGAGAGCATAGCTACTGATGAGACAAAAGAGCTGTTAATAGAAGCAAGCTATATCAACCCAGATACATTGGTAGAGGCAGTGTCAACAGCTAAACTAAAGACAGATGAGTTGTATTATAAAACGTCACGTGGTTCTAACCCTGAGTTAGAGTTTGGACTTTCAATGCTTGCTTCCTTGATGGATAACTATGCAGATATCTCATGTTATGAAGGTTCATTGAATGTCAATGTTGAAAGAGAACATGCAACGGTGATTGTGGATGCAAAAGAGATATCTTCTATTGTTGGTATGGATATTGAACTATCTCGTATAGTGACTATCTTACAAAAACTTGGATTTGAAATTTCCAAAATGGCAGAAGATACTGTGGCCGTGGTGGTACCACTCTTTAGGCATGACATTAAACACATTCAAGATGTGGCTGAAGAGATTGTGCGTATTATCGGGATTAACAACATTGAGGCTAAACCATTTGTTTTTGCTGAAAAAGCACGTCTTAACGATGTGACAGCACGTTATAAAGCAAAAAAAGAGTTTAAAAACCGTGCTGTAGGTGCAGGATACTATCAAAATGTCTCTTACGTATTTTCAGATAAAACATTATTAGAGAAGTATGGTTTCCCTGTTACAGAAGAAGCATTGGAACTTGCAAACCCTATAGCAGAAGAGCTCAATACTTTAAGAAGTACACTTTTAGTCAATTTACTGGGTGCGGTAAAACGTAATGTGAGTTATACGAAAAAGTCCATACCTCTTTTTGAAATCGGTGCTGTATTTACGCCTAAACGTGAGCAGAGTGAAGTGATATCTTTTGTATTCTCAGGTCAGAGTGAAGGGGAGAATGTAAGAAATGCAGGAAAACCTGCAACGATAGACTTCTCAACATTTACACAAAAAGTGGGTGCAGTCATTGGTGCGTTTGCGCTTGAGCCGTGTACCTATGAGAATGGACTTTTGCACCCTTATCAATCTGCGAATGTGATTGTAGATGGTAAGGTATGTGGATTCATCTCTAAGCTTCACCCAACAGTACAAGAGGCTTATGGGATTCCTGTGACATTTATCGCTGAGATTGATTTTGATGCATTGTTACCTAAACATATCAATGCAACCCCTATCTCTAAATTTCAGGGTGTCTATAAAGACCTCTCTGTAGTGATAGATAAGTCTATGGGATACTATGACGTGGCTAAAGTACTGGGTGGGCTTGAATTAGATATGCTTAAAGATATTTATCCCGTAGATATTTATGAAGATGAAGCACTGGGAGATAAAAAATCTTTAACAGTGCGTTTCTTCATTCAGTCTATGGAAAAAACACTTGAAGATGCAGATATAGAATCTGTTATGGCTGAGATTATGTCAGCATTGGAATCTGAGTGTAACGCTGAATTAAGGTAGGAAAATGAAAATACAATTAGCATCGAGTTATGGGTTTTGTTTTGGTGTAAAAAGGGCTATCGAGATAGCCGAAGAACATCAGGGGTCTGTTACGTATGGTCCATTGATACACAATAAAGATGAAATAGATAGATTAAAAAATGGTTTCAATATCGATATCGCTAGAAACCTTAATGATATTCAAACCAATGATGCTGTTGTGATTCGTACCCATGGAATTCCTAAAGATGAATTGGCTGTTTTAAATTCTCAGGATCATAAAATTATTGATGCTACATGCCCTTATGTAACGACACCTCAAAATATTGTTAAAAGGATGAGTGAAGAGGGCTATAGTATTGTTATCTTTGGTGATGCAGAACATCCTGAGATAAAAGGGGTAGTGAGTTACGCCGAAGATTTGGATGATGCTTTTATCGTTTTGGAACCTGAAGAGTTAGAGGCACTACCGCTTAAAGGGAAGGTTGCTGTGGTTTCTCAAACGACTAAAAAACCTGAAGATTTTGCTAAGATAGTCACTGCACTTATGTCCACACGAAAAGAAATACGTGTTTTTAATACCATCTGTAATGCCACTTTCGAGAACCAAGATGCTGCAGCAGAGCTAGCAAAAGAAGCAGATGTAATGATTGTTATTGGAGGGAAACACTCTTCAAATACGAAACAACTTCACAGTATTTGTAAACGTGATTGTAATGATTCTTACCTTATAGAAAATGAACAAGAACTTGAATCTTCATGGTTTGAGGGGAAAGAACTTTGTGGTATTTCTGCGGGTGCTTCTACCCCTGATTGGATTGTCCAAAATGTGATTAATCAAATTCAAGAGATGAAGAAAATAGAAGCTTAATGAATACCTTGACACTAGAACCTATTAGAAAAATAGATGGAGAAGTGAATCTTCCTGGTTCAAAAAGCTTATCAAACAGAGCATTACTTCTAGCTAGCCTAGCAGAAGGTACAACAAAAATCACTAATCTTTTAGAGAGTGATGATACACGACATATGCTGGGTGCCTTAAAACAATTAGGGATTACCTATACTCTCTCTGAAGATAAAACAGAGTGTATTGTTGTGGGTAATGGTGGTGCTATACATTGTGATACCCCACAAGAACTCTTTTTAGGGAATGCAGGGACAGCTATGCGGCCCCTTTGCGCAGCGTTATGTTTGGGTACGGGGCATTATGTTTTAACAGGTGAACCTCGTATGAAAGAGAGACCCATAGGACATTTGGTAGATGCCTTACGTCAAGCAGGTGCCAACATAGATTATTTGGAAAATAATGGCTACCCCCCAGTAGCGATTGAAGCCAATGGTTTAAAAGGTGGAGAAGTAAGTATCGATGGGGCAATTTCCAGTCAATTTTTAACCGCACTACTTATGGCTGCACCGATGGCAAAAAATGATATGCATATTACTATCATTGGGGAACTTGTTTCTAAACCATATATAGACATTACACTTGATATCATGAAAGATTTTGGTGTGGAGGTGGTGAATGATAACTATAAAACGTTTAGCATTCAAGCCGGGCAAACTTATAAAGCTGTTGAGACATTTATGGTGGAGGGTGATGCAAGTTCAGCCTCATATTTTTTGGCAGCAGCTGCTATAAAAGGTGGTACGGTAAAAGTCACGGGGATAGGGAAAAACAGTATACAGGGTGATGTACAGTTTGTAGACGTATTGGAAAAAATGGGTGCAGAAGTAGAATGGGGAGACACCTTTGTTTCAGTGACACGTGACACACTCCATGCCATAGATATGGACTTTAACCATATCCCTGATGCTGCGATGACTATTGCAACTACGGCACTCTTTGTAGAAGGTACAACTACGCTGCGAAATATCTATAATTGGCGTGTCAAAGAGACGGATAGACTCCATGCTATGGCTACGGAGTTACGCAAAGTTGGCGCAGAGGTAGAAGAGGGGGAAGATTATCTTAAAATCACTCCTCCCAAGCAGCTCAAACACGCAGCGATTGATACCTATGATGACCATAGAATGGCAATGTGCTTTTCTCTTTTAGCCCTTGATGAAGTTTCTGTAACGATTAATGAGCCAGAGTGTACAGCCAAAACTTTTCCTACATATTTTGATGTTTTGAAGCGTATTAGTGCTTAGCTGTTTTCTTAATCTTTGTGCACTTTTCTCCCCTCCATTGAGTAAGAGATAAGATAGCGTAGGGTTCATGTTTCTATAAGCCATATTTATGTTTAAATAGGTATAATAACGCAAAATTTGTGTACACATAAGGATAGGTATGAAGTTCGAAGATATCGAAATAGAAGAAGTAGATTTTGAGGCGATGCTTGAGGAATCGTTTAAAAAATCAGAATCAAAAAGTGATTTAGTTACAGGTACAGTTGTTAAGATTGATGAAAAAGACAATTTAGTTGTTGTAGATATTGGTGGTGGTAGAGATGCAAATCTTGCGCTAGACGAAATCCTAGATGAAGAAGGTAATGCTACATTTGCAGTAGGTGATACGATTGATGTTGTAACAATGGGTAGAGGACGTATCTCACATAAAGCAGCACTTGGTCGTGCAGCATTGAATGAATTTATCGCTGAGTATGACGAAGAACAAGAATACATCATTGAGGGTGTCGTTACTAAAACCAACAAAGGTGGATATGTTGTTGAAGTAGATGGTTTAGAATTCTTTATGCCACGTACACTTTCTTACCTTTCATCTAAAGTAGATCCTAAAGGTAAAAAAGTAAAAGCTGTTATCGTTAAAGTAGATAAAGAAAAAGGTTCAGTAGTTGTTTCTAGAAAAGAACTTATTGAGCGTGATAAAGCAAAAACTGACGAAATCGTTGGTGCATTACTTGAAAACAAAGAGCCAGTAGTTGGTACAATTAAGAAAATTACTTCTTATGGTATGTTTGTTGATGTTGGTGGTATGGATGGTCTAGTTCATTACTCACAAATCTCACATAAAGGGCCAGTAAACCCTTCTAAATATTTCGCTGAAGGTGATGAAGTCAATGTTGTTGCACTTGAGTATGATAAAAAGAAAAGACATCTTTCACTTTCTATTAAAGATGCAAATCCTGATCCTTGGGCTGACATTGATGCTATTATTGGTGTAGGTGATACAGTCACTGCTACAGTTTCTAACATTGAACCTTATGGTGTATTTGTTGATCTTGGTGAAGATCTTGAAGCATTCCTTCATGTATCTGAAATCTCTTGGGATAAAAATGTGAAACACCCTAAAGATTACCTAGAAAATAACTCAGAAATCAACGTTGAAGTGATTGAAGTAGACAAAGAGGGTAGAAGACTTAGAGTAAGTCTTAAAAACCTTCTTCCAAAACCAATGGATGCCTTCACTGCATCTAACAGAGTTGGTGATATTGTTACTGGTACTGTAACATCTATCACTGACTTTGGTGCATTTGTAAAAGTAGGGGCTGTTGAAGGTCTTTTACATAACCAAGAGATTTCTTGGGATAAAACTAAAAATGCAAAATCAGAACTTAAAGTAGGTGATGAAGTTGAAGTAAAAATTATCAAAATCGATAGAGATGCTGGTAAAATTTCTTTAAGTAAAAAAGCCCTAGAAGCTTCTCCAGTTAAAGCATATGCAGAGACACATAAAAATGGTGCTATCGTTACTGGTACAGTGAAAGATACTAAAGATTTTGGTGTATTCATATCGTTGGAAGATAATGTTGATGCTTTGATTAGAACAGAAGACCTTCACCCACTTAAATTTGATGAAATTGAAAAAGGTCAAGAAATTACAGGTGTGATTAGCTTTATTGATGCAAACAATGATAGAATCAGAGTCTCTGTAAAAAGACTTGAGCGCCAAGAAGAGAGAGAAGCAATGGAACAACTTAATCTTGAGCAAGATGATAGCATGACTCTAGGTGATGCTTTTGGTGATAAATTTAAAAAATAATCATTTTATAATGATGCTTCAGTGAACCTATCGATTAGATAGGTTCTACGACTAAGTCGTAACTCTCAAAAAATTAAACTACTTAAACTTTACAAAAAGGTTATTTTATGTCAAAAAAAACAATAGTTGTTTGTGACCATATTCATCAAGATGGGCTAGATATTTTAGCAAATGATAGTGAAATAGAATTGATAAATGCAGCTGATGAGCCAAAAGATAAACTTATCTCAGATATTATTCCTTTGGCTGATGTGGCAATTACGCGTTCTTCTACAGATGTAGATGATGCATTTTTAGCAGCAGCACAAAAAATAACAGCTGTAGTACGTGCCGGTGTAGGTGTTGACAATGTAGATATTCCTGGTTCTTCTAAGCAAGGTATTGTTATTATGAATGTACCTACAGCAAATACCATTGCAGCAGTTGAACTTACGATGACACATATGCTTTCATGTGTACGTGACTTTCCTTATGCGCATAACAATCTCAAACTTGACCGTGTATGGAGAAGACAGGATTGGTATGGAACAGAGCTTAAAGATAAAAAGCTTGGTATCATTGGTTTTGGTAACATTGGTTCACGTGTAGGGAAAAGAGCAAAGGCATTTGAAATGGATGTTTTGGCATACGACCCATACATTGATGCATCAAAAGCAACAGATTTGGACATTGGATATACAAAAAACTTTGAAGATATTTTAGCCTGTGATATTATTACGATTCATACACCAAAAAATCCTGAGACTATTGGAATGATAGACAAAGAAGAGATTGCTAAAATGAAAGATGGTGTGATACTCATTAACTGTGCTAGAGGTGGACTTTTCAATGAAGACGCACTTTTAGAAGGACTTACCAATGGTAAGATAGCAAAAGCAGGGATTGATGTATTTAACAAAGAACCAGCTACTGCACATCCACTACTTGACCTTAACAATGTTACTGTGACACCTCACCTTGGTGCAAATACCAAAGAGTCACAAAAAAATATTGCGATTCAAGCTGCAGAAAATGCTATCGCTGCTGCCAAAGGTATCTCTTATCCGAATGCACTTAACTTGCCGATTAAAGAGAATGAACTTCCTGACTTTGTAAGACCATATCTTGAGCTTATCCAAAAAATTGGACATCTCTCTTCACAAGTCACTAAGTCAGCAGTAAAATCTATCAAAGTGATGGCGGCAGGCCCTGTGGCTGACCATATAGAATCTATGGGGACATTTGCAACGGTTGGTGTGCTTACAGAGTCTCTTGGTGATCAAGTAAACTATGTCAATGCTGAATTTGTTGCTGCTGAACGTGGTATTGAGATTACTAAAGAGGTGAAACCCAATAACTCTGGTTTTACAAATAAAGTGGGCATTAAATTAACAACCACTGAAGGTACAATCTCTATAGCCGGTACAGTATTTGATGACAGTGTACAGCGTATTATTGAGATTGATGACTATGTCTTGGATGTAGAACCAAAAGGAACAATGATCTTCTTCCGTAATACAGACACTCCAGGCGTGATTGGGAATGTAGGGAAAATTATGGCAGAAAATGGATTGAATATTTCTGACTTTAGATTGGGTAGAGATAGTAAAGAACAGGCACTGGCAGTAGTAAGAGTGGATGGTGTAGTTACTAAAAATATTATAGATGAACTTTCATCTTTGGAAGCATGCATTAGCGTTTCTCACGCAAGTATATAAATACTATATGGGGAGCTCTTCCCTATATAAAAGATAATCAATAAAATTTATCATAATATAATATAATATTAAAGATAATTTAATATTATATTATGTAGAATCTCATGGAATTAACTCTAAGATAATGGGAAAATACTAGCTAATTTCTTTATCTTTGGTTATAATAATTACTAATTATGAGGGGTGTTTATGTATATGAAAAATTTCATTTTTTTATTTGTTATAGCTCCATTGTTTCTTTCTGCAGGTATCAAACACTTAAGCCTTCAAAATGCAATGAAAATGCTTGATAAAAATAACTTAGAGTTAAAAATATCTCGTTTTACCGAACAGATGAAAGCCTATGAAGCAAAAGCTGCCAAAGGGCATAACTATGGAAAACTTGATGTAAGTATTTCTGCCATGCGTTCGAATGATGCAGGAAATGTATTTGGCTTTAAATTACAAAGTAGAGAAGCTAATTTTGGAGATTTTGGGGCACAAGAATTCCTCAATAACTTTCAACTAGCACAAGGTGGGAATGCTCAAGCAGGTGCAGATTTATTTACGAAACCACCTAGTGATTTAAATTATCCTGATGCACGAAACCATTACCAGACTAAATTTTCGTATATGTTACCTCTGTATACGGGTGGTAAACTTTCAGAATATGGACATATTACTTCTGCCATGTACCGTATGAGTCAATATGACACTCAAAAATTATTGAATGAAAAAGTATTTCAAACCAAAAAAGCATTTTATGATATCTCTCTAGTGAGTCATTATATTTCTAATCTCTCTAAAATTATTAAAAATATCAAAAAATTAGAATCTATTGTACGTGCGATGCAAAAAGAAGGTTATGCTCAAAATATTGATTTACTCGAAGTGCAAGCGAGAAAAGCTGAGGCAGACAGTATGTATAATCAAGCAAAACTCAATAAAGATTTAGCTTATCAGTTTCTATCATTTTTATTGAATACAAAAGTGGATTCTATTAAACAAGTACATGATATGGCACCTATGCCCCACATAGACAAAGATGCTGTTGAAAGTAATAATATTGATATTCAAAAGGCACTACTTGGTTTACAAATCACACAAATGGCACTCAACGTAGAGAAAGCAAATTTTCTACCTACCGTTGGTGCATTTGCAGAATATGGTTCTGCTGATAATACTTTCTGGAATGAATTTAGAGATAAAGATTCTTATACCTTTGGTGTACAATTAAAATGGAATATTTTTAATGGTGGGATTGATGCAGCAAACCTTGAACGTGCCAAAGTCAATTATATGATGGTTGAAAATCAAGTGGATCTCGCCAAAAGTGGTATTGCATTAAAAGTAAAAAAATTACAAACAGAGATACTCTCTGCCAATGCAGATGTAAGAAGTTTTAAAAAACAATATAAGTTTGCAGAAAAAGTATATGAAAACTATAGAGCTCGATATAAAGAAGGATTAGTTTCTATTTCTGATGTATTAATCAAACAGTCCAAAGAGTTAGAAATTTTATTAAAACTTTTAACAGTTAAAAATAAACGTAATACAAAAATATTTGAATTAAACAGTATTTTGAACACAGGAGGTAATGTATGAAAAAAACAATGAAGTTATTAACAGTGATGATATTCATGGCTGGAGCACTCTCTACGTCATTGGATGCTATTGAAATTAACTTGAGTGGCTCAGTCGTTTCAGATAATCAGAAAATGATTACAAGTAGATATATGGGATATGTGAAAAAAATGGCAGTCTCAGAAGGAGATATTGTAAAGAAGGGACAACTTCTTTATGTGATCGATTCTAAAGAAATTGAAGCAGCAGAACGTCAGGTAAACCTTGCTATTTCTCAAGCTAGACTTGCCTTACAGATGAATAAAAATCAATACAATAATATTCTTATCAATCTTGCACGTCATAAAAGATTGTATAAGAAAAAAATGGTTTCTAAATATGAGTTGGAAAATTTACAGTTGGCGGCAAATAATCTGAAGGATATGGTGAAAATTTCACAAGAACAGGTTAAACAGGCTGAAGCACAAAAAGAAGAAGTCATGAATCAATATAACTATTTAGAGATAAAAGCACCTAATGAAGGTGTGATTGTTGCCAAAAAACTGAATGAAGGAGAAATGGCAATACCTGGGATGCCTGCGGTCGTACTTACGGATTTAAGTAAACTTAAGATTGTTGCAGAACTGAGTGAAACACAACTTCGTTATATTCATATTGGAAAAAATGTAGATATTGAAATACCATCTATTGGGTTGGTAACTACAGGAACCATTACATCATTGATTCCCAATTCAAATCCAATGACACATAAATTTAAAATAAAGATGCAGTTTGATTTAAAAGATCGGTCTGTTTACCCTGGTATGTATGCCAAAATTCTGATTAAGTAGGTCGTAATGGAAAAGAAAAAAGAGTATCAGATTGTTAATGTCGCTGGTAAATTAGCCAAAGGTTTTTTGCATAATCCACTTACTGCAGTATTAGGTGCAGCACTATTGTTGATGGGATATATGGCATTGAGTACGATGCCAAGAGAAGAAGACCCTCAAATTGCTATTTCTGGTGGTGCAGTGATTGTTGCAATGCCAGGAGCTACACCTAAAGAGATAGAGAATATTATTGTCAATCCGCTAGAACGTAAGTTACGTGAAGTACGTGGAATCGAACATATCTATGGTATGGCTATGGACAATGTAGGAATCGTCAATGTCATGTACTATATTGGTGAAAATAGGGAAGATTCAAATCTTAAACTCTACGATAAGGTCATGCAAAATATGGATAAAATGCCAAAAGGTGTGATGCAACCTATTATCAAACCGTTTGATATTGATATTGATATACCAATTGTAACTGTAGCCTTTTATCCTAAGGATGGTAGCAAAGTTGATGATGTGAAAATGTTCGAGATTGTACGTAAGGTACAACAACATATTAATGCAGTGAAGAATGTAGCTAAAACAACACTTAAAGGTGCAAGAAAAGCACAATATAACATTGAAGTAGATATGGGAAAACTTTCTGCATATCATCTTTCACTGGGACAAATCATGCAGGCTGTACAATCTATTGCTGTGGATGTTCCCGATGTGAAAGGACATACGAAAGACAACCATTTAATGATATTTGGTGTGAAAAATGCTATCGAAAATGTGGATGATGTAGGGAATGTGATTGTAGCACAGTATATGGGTTCTCCTATTTATTTAAAAGATGTAGCGCAAGTTAGTGAAGGTGTTGATATACAAAATTTCCAAACAGCAAAAATCTTGTATAAAGATCACAATGCGACAGAACTGTCTAAAGAAAAACATCAAATTACCTTGACAATTGCAAAATTGGCAGGAACCAATGCAGTATTTGTTTCAGAAGATGTGAAAGAAGTATTGAAAGAATATGAAGCTGAGTTTGAGAAAGAAGGTATAGGCTATCTTATCACGCGAAACTATGGAGAAAGAGCCAATGAAGCAGTAAATGAACTCATGATGCACCTTATGATTACGATTGCAATTATTGCAATCATGCTTATTTTTGCTTTGGGTTGGAGAGAATCACTTATTGTTACTTTTTCTGTACCAGCTATTTTGGCAGTGACACTGTTTACCGCATGGATGACAGGACAAACGATGAACAGAATCACCCTTTTTGCTCTGTTACTCTCTTTGGGACTGTTAGTGGATGCTGCGATTATTGTGATTGAAAATATTCATAGACACTTGCATTCACATGGCGTAGAAGAGAGGGAAATGGATGAGATCCTTATAGAAGCAACGGATGAAATAGGCGCCCCTACCAATATCGCAACACTTGCTATTATTTTGACAATGGTACCTATGGCGTTTGTGGGAGGAATGATGGGATCATTTATGAAACCAATCCCATATAATGTTCCTGTGGCACTTATTGCATCACTTTTTGTTGCTTATATATTTACACCATATTTAAGTTTGAAATTATTAAAAAAACCAGAACATGGACATCATGAGAGTAAAGAGAAGAAAGAAGGGGATAAATAATGAAAAATCTTGAAAGTATTATTTATAATATACTGAATAGTAAGACCAAGAAGACTTTGGTGATTGTTTTAACTGCACTTGCTTTTTTCTTGTCACTTTTAATGTTCCCAACAAAAATGGTGTTGGCAAAAATGTTACCAGGAAAAAGTGATAACACGTTTTCTGTTTATATAGATACGCCTAAAGGTTCATCCATTACACAAACAAAAGAAGTGAGTGAATGTGTAATCGATTACTTAAAAAAAGAGAAAGAGGTTATGAACATTGAACTCTTTTTGGGACAGGGTATCCCACTTGACTATGCAGGCTTAGTGAAAGGTGCAAGTATGAAACGTACTGAAAATGTATCAGAAATATCTGTTAATCTTACCGATAAACATCATAGAGAAGAACCTTCTTTTCTCATGGTACAACGCCTAAGACCTCTGATACAAACAGCGTGTACTCCATTGATACGAGGGACTAATATCAAGTTTGTTGAACAGCCTTCAGGACCTCCAACTTTGGCATCTATTGTGGTGGAAGTACATGGGGAAAATCTCTCTAAAATTCGTTCACTTGCAGTAGATGTCGCTGATGTACTTACTGAAACAGATGGTTTGGTAGATATTGACCTTATGACAGATGAGAACTTTATTAAGTATGAACTTATCCCTGATAAAGAAAAAATTGCCAGATCAGGTTTAAGTGTTAAACAAGTGAACAATATCCTTTATTTAGGTTTTGAGGGAATGGCGATTGCACATAAAAACTCTAAAAACAATCCAGACCAAATACCAATATTTTTAGTGTTGGATAAAGAGAGTAAACATATACCAGCGGCGAATAAGGAAGCATTACAAAGCAAACTCTCTTCGTTAAATCTTATGAATATGAGGGGTATGATGGTTCCACTCTCAGAAGTGGTCACTATCCGTCCTGTCAAGTCAAATACAATGATTATGCAAAAAGATCTATCTCGTATGGTAAATGTCATTGCAGAAACTGATATGGTTTCTCAGGTTTATCCACTATTAGATGCAAGAGATAAGATGTTAGAACGATTTAAAAAAGATTATATCATTACAAAAGAGGGTATCTCTACGTATATGTTTGACTTTACCTTAGAAGATAAAAAGACACATGAGAAGTTTTTGATTCGTTGGGATGGTGAAATGAAAGTCACCTTAGATACATTTAGAGATTTAGGTGCAGCTTTTATTGCTGCATTGATACTTATTTTCTTATTGTTGGTTATTTATTATAAAAGTTTTGCTATCTCAGGTATTGTATTGCTTGGTTCATTTCTCTCTCTCATTGGTGTCATAGTAGGGCATTGGGTAGCGAATTTCTTTACGTCAGAGACATTCTTTTTAACGGCTACGTCACTGATAGGATTTATTGCACTGATTGGAATTAGTTCAAGAAACTCACTCCTTTTAATTGATTTTGCGAAGTCACTTATGATCTGTGAAGGGATGAAGAAACGTAGAGCTGTAGCTGTAGCTGCAGCAACAAGAGCAAAACCTATTGCCCTAACTGCTGTAGCTATTATTTTAGGTTCGGCACTTTTAGCGAGTGACCCAGTCTTTGGTGGTTTGGGAGTAGCTCTTATTTCTGGTACAGTGGCTGCAGTATTTGTATCGTTATTATTTGTACCTGTTTTGATGGACAATAGTAAAGCGATGGATTTTGATAAAAAAGCTGCATGTGATCTGAAAGAAAAAAATATCGCGATTACAAAATAAATCTTTAAAGTCGTCTCAACATTATTTGTTAGACGACAAAGATTCTTCTAATTTGTTTGGATTGACTGTCCATAACACGAACAATGCTATCACTAAAAATAACCATAAAAAATAAATACTGCCAGAAAGTTTGTAGGAGAGAATCCCAAATACGATGGATCCTTGAGGTACAAGAAAGAAAAACTTTTTCGCATACTTTTCAAAGTTTTGAAGTGCATCAGTATGAAAGGCATTATCCACGACTTTAAGATATTGTCTATGGTAAAGAAAGAGATAAAAAAGTCCAAGTTCTATAATCTTATAGACAATTAATCCATAGACTATCGGCATTTGCCATTTTGCAGGGATATAACTAGGTGGCGAGACTTGAAAAAAATGATTGATGCCCAATGCAATGAACGCTACAATACCTAAAATTCCTATGGTGATTTTTCTTCTTTTCATTAATCCTTGTTTGATATGTATCATAGCTAATCCCTTTGATAAGATGGGAA
>DRQB01000075.1 GCA_011330645.1 Campylobacterota bacterium
AAACCAACACTTATACTCAACCACCACCCCTACACCAATTACTGGTGTGGTACAGAGAAGAAAGATTTGCACAAGTATGTACTAGGTAACAGTGAAGAGACCATCAAGGCACTCTTTGACTACCCCAACCTACTTGTCACGCTCTCAGGACATAAACATATCGACAATATCAAGTTGATTAACAAGGTAAAAACCATTACCACAAGAGGTTTTGTGCGTCCACTGGATTTAGATGAATACCCTATGCGTTATGTAGAAATAGCTGGCAATGAGGTGAGTGAAAAACTTATTTATACGATAGAAGACTAAAGGGTACGCGGTTTTAGAGCTTGAAGGAGAAGGTAGAGCCTTCGCCTTTGGTACTTTGTATCTCCAGTTTACTTCCATGTAAATTTAAAATGGTTTTAACGATGGAAAGTCCAAGCCCCATAGAATTATCCCAGGTATGTGTCCCTGAACGATAAAACTTTTTCGTGACTTTGTCTAACTCATTTTCGCTGATACCCACGCCTTTATCTTCAACAGACACAACGCCATTTTCTATGCGTACAATGATATTTTCTTTAGAATATTTCAATGCATTTTCGATAAGATTTTTCAGAACTACTTCCATCAATGTTCTATCGGCTTCTACCACATAACTCTCAGCAACAATTTGAATATCTCTACCTATATACTTCTCTTCCAATGCTGATTTGACTTCATTTACCAATGTTAGCATATCAAATGAAGTTTTATGCAGTGTGGTCTCTTTACTCTCAAATTTATTCCACATAATCAGCCGTGAGAGAAGCGACTCTATTTTATTTCCGTTGTTATAGATTTTTCCCAAAAACTTTTCTCTTAAATCAGAAGGGATCTCGGGGTCATCTTGTAATGTTTGGGAATACCCCATAATAGAAGCAATAGGGTTACGAAACTCATGGGCAATGGCAGAGAGCATATCTGCACGTTGGCGATTTTTGAGTTTGAGTTTCGCGTTATAGCGTTGTTTGGTATCTTCTCTTTTTTTAGACTTTTTTAGTACCTTCATAAGGTTTTGGTTTATCTCTTCAAATTCTTGCGTAAAAAAATGTGTTTTATAGTCGATACTCTCTATCTCGTCTAGATTTTTCAAATACGTATTAATCGTATTTAACTCTTTTTGCATGCGTTTTGCACCACGTGCAATAGCAAAAATAAAAATGGCAAAAGAGAGTGCTAAAAGTCCAATGACAAGTATCACTGTATTTTGATCTTTCACCAACAAAACCAATAACAAAGAAAACAGAAGAAATAAAAGCACAGCCATGGTGATAAGCCGCGCCATTACATATTCTTTAAAATGTGGGCGTTTATACATTCAAATTTACTTAAGCCTTTTTTCTACATCATTAAGTGTGGCATTAAAATCAGTCACATCTTCATAGCCTAAGACTTCTTGAATGACTGCTTTATTTGGTTTCATAAAAAAGATTGTAGGTACGCCTTCTACAGGGGGGAGTTTTGCCATAATACTGGCATCTTCTCGCATCACTTTTACCACCACGTATTGCTCTAGTCTTTTTTCAATACGCTCATCACTCAGCGTACGACCTTTCATCTTTTTACACCATCTACAGAACTCACCTTCTACCATCACCATGACATTTTTATGTTCTTTTTGTGCGGTGGCAAGTGCCGTATCTAAATCTTTTACCCAATCTACTGCAAACAGTGTACCTGAAAGCATACATAGTGCCAATACTACTTTTTTCATCTTTTTTATCCTTCGTTAAAATGTCGAATCATATCTTGAAAAACTTCACAGAGTTTTTCCACTTCAATAATAGAAGTACATTCGTTAGGCGCATGAATAGTATCATTAATCACACCAAATTCTACCACATCTATGCCAAACGCTCCCATGAAACGTGCATCACTTGTACCTCCAGCCGTAGAAAGTTTTGTCTCTACACCTGTCACGTTTTTGATACTTTGCGTAAGCTTTTTCACTACTTTAGAATCACGTGTGGTTACAAAGGGGTAAGAACCCTGCGTCAGTTCTAAACTATAATCAAGTCCTTCAAAATATTTATCTATATGTAGTCTAATATCTTCTTGTGTGGTTTTTGTGGAGTTACGTACATTAAACATAATCTTCAGACTGCCTGGTGTCACATTGGTGACTTCCATTCCTCCACGAATATCGGTAATGACCATTTGACTTGGAGCAAAGTCATCATCTCCGTTATCAAGGTTTATCCCCGCTATTTTATCGAGTATGGGAGCCAATTGATGCACAGGGTTGATGGCTTTTTCTGGATATGCTGCATGCCCCTGTTTCCCTTGTATACTCAAGTATCCATTGATAGAACCTCTACGTCCTATCTTAATGGCATCTCCAAATCTACGCTCACACGTTGGTTCCGCTACAATACAATAATCAGGCAATAATCCTTTTTCTTTCAAATACTCGAGCATCACTATCGTGCCATACTTGGCATCGCCTTCTTCATCGGAAGTAAGAAGGATAGAGAGTGTTCCATCAAAATCTTCAACCTCTTTACATGTTTGCACAAAAGCAGCCACACCGGACTTCATGTCTTGTGTACCACGTGCATAGATTTTCCCTTCTTTGATCACAGGAACAAAAGGATTGGTGTCCCAGTTGTCTCCCGCAGGTACGACATCAACATGTCCCGCAAAACAGAGGTGTGTACCTGTACCAAAAGTTTTGGATAAAAAAAGATTTTTAACACCCTCTTTATTCACATATATCGCCTCATACCCTTCAAGGTATTCTTCAATAAATTGCAAAGAGCCTGCATCATCTGGTGTGATGGACTTAAAACTCAAAAGTTTAAGTAGGAGATCAACTACATTCATTTCGTTCTCATTTATTTTTAAATTTTTCTATCATTGACATATACGCATCTATATTTTCAAAACGATGGTTTCCACCATATTCAACGATAATTTTGTGTTTATTATAGAGTGATTGTGCTTTAGTATAATCTAAGACTTCATCCTCACTTTGCAAAAGTACCAAGTACTCTCCGCGCAAAGGTGTTTTCTGTAACAACTTCAAAGCATCAAGATATTCATTCTTAAATTCAAACAGTGTATCGTCACAAAAACGTTTTTGCCACCCTACATAAGAGGACAATGTTTCCCAAGGTTCTGTAGAGGGATTTAGAAGTATGGCTTTAAGTGCATATTTTTCAGCGATATAGCTTGCATAAAAGCCACCCAGAGAGGAGCCTACTACACACTCTATATTGTGATTTTCTATAAGTGCTTCAATGTATTTGATAGCTTCAAGAGGAGAAAAAGGTAAATCGGGAGAGAGTGTATACGCTTCCCCAAAATACCTTTTGAGTTCTGTAGATTTATTCCCCTCTCCACAAGAAGCAAAACCATGAAGATAGAGGATTTTAGACATATTTATTTTTCTGTTTCACCACGGTATGACATAATTCCACCATAATGGTTAACAGCACTTTTATGCCCATTTTGTGTAAATATACTTGCGACTTGTCCACTACGGCTACCTGTTCGACATGTAAAAATAACTGTTTTATCTTGCGTATTTTTGAACAATTCTTCACCCCACTGCTGAAAAGATGTGGTAGGTTTTAACATATCAACACCTTTAATGTGTCCCATTTTATATTCCATATCTTCTCTTACATCTACAAGGACAAAATCAATTTTACCTTCTTCTCTGGCTTTTAAAAGATTTTCTAATTCTTGTGAATCGATATCTCTTTTTTCTAATAATTGTTGCATATCTGTCTCCCTGACGTTAAAATAATCGCGTATTATAGTAGATAATTATTATAGTTTTCTTTTATGCCTCTTCTTTGCTTACTTTCGCTAACTCTTCTTTGGCTTTTTCTTTTGCTGCAATTTCTTGAAGTTGTTCTTCTCTATATTCTGGTGTACAGAAAATTTGACAATGACAAATTCCTGTTTCAGGAATCTCTTTTTCTATAGCTGGTTTACATGGACAGATTCTGTCATCTGTACTTTTGAATTTCCCCTCTTTTGCTGGATCTGGTTCTACCATAAAACAAGGACAAAATCGTTTTCCAAAAAGTAGTTTATGGCGTGCAAGTCCCATGATGACACCTTCGTTGACATCTTCATTGGCTCCATATACCCAGCCTTTACTTTCACATACTTTATCTGTAAATTTTTCTGTTTTTACTAACTCATCTTTAAATTCTTGTGAATTCATATCCAATTGTTGCATCATTGTGTTACCCTTTATAAAAAAATATTTATCTAGTTATATCTAAACAAAATTAATATATAATAAGAGAAATTACCATTAAGGCTAAAAATGCAAATAGACGATACTGTTCTAGCAAAATTAGAGAAACTTTCACACTTAGGAATAGATGAAAGTAAAAAAGAAGAAGTCAAAGCACAACTTACAGGCATCCTTTCTTATATTGATAACCTTAATGAACTCAATACCGATACCTTATCTGCTGCTTTTTCAACACTTGATGGAGGAACACCACTCAGAGAAGATACACCTAGAGAGAAAAATGATATTGCCCAAAATATCCTTTCTCATGCACCCAATGCAAGAGATGATTTCTTTATTGTTCCAGCCATTATTGAGTAAATCCCACACATGTTAAAAATCTACGGTATCAAAAATTGTGATAGTGTGCGAAAAGCAATTAAGTATTTAAAATCCCATAACATTCCTTACGAATTTATTGATTTTAGAGAAACACCTGTGGGAGAAGATATTATTTCACAATGGCTACAGTCTACCCCAATTAACACTCTTTTCAACACAAGAGGCACAACATACAGAACACTCAAACTCAAAGAACGCAATCTCAATGATCAAGAAAAAGCACAGTGGCTTGCGAAAGAAAATATGCTCATCAAAAGACCTGTCATCACTCTTGATAACAATATCATAGTTGGATATAATGAGTCTCAATATCTAAAAAACATACATACATAAAAGGATTATAATGGCAGCTTTTGACATAAAAAAATTACTACAGAGTGTGGTAACGCATGGAGCATCTGACTTGCACCTTGTCTCACGTACAGAACCACAAATTAGATTGGATGGTGTACTCAAAGCTGTTAATTTGCCAGCATTAACAGGTGATGACATCGAAGAGATGTGTTACTCTCTTATCACCGAAAAGCAAAAACAACAGTTCGAAGAAGATGATGAACTAGATTTTGCCCTTTTATTACCCAACATAGGACGATTCAGAGCAAACTATTATCGTACCCTTGGTGACACTGCTGCTGCATTTAGAACCATTCCTATTGATGTACCTTCTCTTGATGATTTAGGCGCACCTGAGGTCTATAAAAAACTCATCAAAAGAGAAAAAGGTCTCATTTTAGTGACAGGACCAACGGGTTCTGGTAAATCAACCACACTTGCTGCCATGCTTAATGAAATCAACCTTTATGAACAAAAACATATTGTCACAGTTGAAGATCCAGTGGAGTTTATCCACCAAAATAAAAAATCTGTATTTTCACACAGAGGGGTAGGAGAAGATACCAAATCTTTTGCTACTGCTTTGAAATTTGCCATGCGTCAAGATCCTGACATTATCCTCATTGGGGAAATGAGGGATAAAGAAACCATTGAAGCAGCACTTACCGCCGCAGAGACTGGTCACCTTGTTTTTGGTACCCTGCACACCTCTTCTGCACCTGGTACTATCAACCGTATTATTGATGTTTTTTCAGGAGATGAACAACCACAAATTAGAGCGATGATTTCTTCTTCACTGGTTGCGGTTATTGCACAGGCACTTCTACCAAAACTAGGTGGTGGGCGTGTCGCAGCTTCAGAAATATTATTGACAAACCATGCTATCTCAAACCTTATTCGTGAAGATAAAGTACACCAAATTTATTCACAAATGCAATTGGGTCAGGGAGATTCAGGTATGCAGACACAAACACAGGCTCTAGTCAAATTTGTAAGAGATGGAAAAATTTCACGAGAAATTGCACTTCAATATGCCAATAGACCAGATGAAATGGCTAAAGCAACCATGCTCTAAAGCATGCAGCTAAAGCCTTTTTAGATACAATACACAAAATATATGAGGATACAGTAAATGGAAAACTTTTCGATGATGGACTTTAACTACTTTGATGTTGTCATATCAGCTATCGTACTACTTTTAGGAATCAAAGGTTTTATGCATGGCTTTATCAAAGAAGTCTTTGGTCTTGTTGGACTTGTAGGTGGGGTTTATTTTGCTTCACGCCTCTCAGGTACTGCTGCTGATTTTATTGATAAAAACTTTTTACATCTGGAAAACGTTGCACTACTCAAACTCATTGGTTTTCTCTCCATTTTGATTCTTATTTGGTTAGGAGCAACCATTTTAGGTTCTATTTTTTCTAAACTAACGAGTGCTAGTGGCTTAGGATTTCTAAATCGTCTTTTTGGATTTATCGCAGGGGGAGGAAAATATTTTCTTATTTTTGCCCTTATAGTCACAGCACTTTCAAATGTCTCTTTAGTGAAAGACAATCTTGAAAAATATGTAAAAGACTCTATCTTGTATCCATATCTCAAAGAGGCTGGGTCTTATTTGATTAACTTAGACCCTACAACACTGGGGCTAGAAAGCACATCTACAACACAAGTTGTCAAAGAAGTAATCAATCTAAATGAAAACAATATTTCAGATATAAGCAATCAACCAGCAGAAGACAATAAAAGTGAAGAGAATCAAAGCACACTTTCTCAATAAAGGGTAAATGATGATTACATATGAAAAACTTTTAGAAAAGTTTAAAACTTTACTCAAAAACAATACACTCAAATTTACCAAACAAAGAGAACTTATTTTGAAGTTTCTCTATGAAAATGATGACCATTTTACCCCTGAAGACATTTATATGCTTCTCAAAAAAGAGTATCCTGACATCAACATAGGCATTGCTACGGTGTATCGTACCTTGACACTTTTGGAAGAATCTGGCATTGCCTCATCTATTTCATTTGGTGTACAAGGCAAGAAGTATGAACTTGGTCTAAAAAAGCACCATGACCATCTCATCTGTACAGCCTGTGGAAACATCATAGAATTTTTTGATGAGACCATTGAACGTCAACAAGAGAAGATTGCCAAAAAATTTAATTTTCAAATGACAGACCATACGATGAAAATCGTCGGTCTGTGTGAAAATTGCCAAGCATAACAAACGTTATATCTTAACATTAAACATTACCCATAGGAGACCCCTTGATATTTGAAAATCAATATATTCAAGAACGTATTAAAAAAACAGAAACACTCAGAGAAAAAGGGATCAACCCTTACCCTAACCAAGTCAAAAAAGGTACACCTTCTAAGACATTTTTAAATGAATGTGCCTATGTAAAAGAGATAGAGCTACCTGAAGGTGAGATGAAACAGGATAAGACAAAGTCTTACACACTCACAGGTCGTCTGAAATTTATCCGTATCATGGGTAAAGCAGCCTTTGCCAAGATAGAAGATACCGATGGGCTGGTACAGATTTATTTTAACCGTGATGACTTACCAGAGGGTTACTACAACGATGTAGTCAAAAGACTCTTTGAAGTAGGTGACATCATTGAAGTGAAAGGGTACCCTTTTGTAACGCAAACAGGTGAGCTTACTCTACACTGTTTAGAAGTAAATTTAGTAACAAAAGCCATCTCCCCACTTCCTGAGAAGTTCCACGGTATTCAAGACCAAGAGATAAAGTATCGTCAACGTTACCTCGATATGATTATGGATGCCGATGTTAAAAACCGTTTTGTACTGCGCTCTAAAATCGTCTCTAGTATCAGAAGATTTTTTGAAGACAAAGGTTTTTTAGAAGTAGAAACACCTATGATGCACCCAATACCAGGTGGAGCGAATGCAAAACCTTTTATCACGCACCACAATGCACTGGATGTGGATCGTTACTTACGTATCGCTCCTGAGCTTTACCTCAAACGTCTTATCGTAGGTGGTATGGAAGCAGTTTTTGAAATAAACAGAAACTTTAGAAATGAGGGAATAGATGCAACCCATAACCCTGAGTTTACCTCCATTGAATTCTACTGGGCATATAAAACCTACATAGAATTGATGGAAGTGACGGAAGAACTCTTCGACTATCTCTTTGACAACTTAGGACTAGAGAGAACGCTTCCGTATGGGGATATGGAGATCAACTTTGCCACACCTTTTGCCAAAGTACCATGGGTTGATTCTATTGTCGACATCGGTGGAGTGCCTAGAGAAGTAGCCCAGAACAGAGATGCAGGACTTGCTTACCTCAAAGAGCGTAACCTCAAAACTGATGAGAACTGGACACTGGGCTATGTACAGGCAGAACTCTTTGACGAGTTTGTAGAAGGCAAGCTTATCAACCCTACGTTCATTACAGACTACCCAGTAGACATCTCTCCACTGGCAAGAAGAAATGATGAAAATCCGGAAGTTACTGAAAGATTTGAACTTTTCATGGCAGGAAAAGAGATAGCCAATGGTTTCTCTGAGCTCAATGACCCTATCGATCAGTATGAAAGATTTAAGGGACAGGTCGATGCCAAAGAAGCCACTGGCGATGATGAAGCGATGCACATGGACACTGATTTTGTACGTGCACTAAGCTACGGTATGACACCTACTGCGGGTGAAGGTATAGGTATCGATAGACTTGTCATGATGCTCACTAACCAACATACCATCCGTGACGTACTTCTCTTCCCCGCTATGCGCCCAGAAGCAGTACAGGAAACTCCTAAAGTTTCTTCTACAGATGTCTGTAAGAAATGTGGACATGATGTGATGGAAGAACTTAAACCTGCTAAAAAAGGGAAAGGCTATTTTTGTTTAGATGTTGCTGCGTGTAAAGGTCGCGCTTCAGAGAGAACGTAAAATAGAAGGTGGATATCCTATCCACCTCACACATTTAATTTAACCCTATCAAGGTAGGATTAAATTAAATTTGATATAAATACAACATTAAACCAAAAGGACCCTTATGTCATACGAAATTGAAACCTTTGACCCAGAGATTTTTCAAGCTATTGAAAACGAAAGAGAGAGACAAACTGACCATTTAGAGATGATTGCTTCTGAAAACTTTACTATCCCTGCTGTAATGGAAGCAATGGGTTCTGTATTTACCAACAAATATGCTGAAGGGTACCCTTATAAACGTTACTATGGTGGATGTGAATTTGCTGATACTGTAGAACAACTTGCTATCGACAGAGCCTGTGAGCTTTTTGACTGTGAATATGCCAATGTACAGCCTCACTCAGGTTCTCAAGCCAATGGTGCTGTGTATGCTGCGCTACTTAAAGCCGGTGAGAAAATCTTAGGGATGGACTTAAGCCATGGTGGTCACTTGACACACGGAAGTAAGCCAAGTTTTTCAGGTAAAAACTACTCTTCATTTACGTATGGTGTTGAGCTTGATGGACGTATCAACTATGATGAAGTGATGAGAATTGCTAAAACAGTACAACCTAAAATCATCGTTTGTGGTGCAAGTGCATATGCAAGAGAGATAGACTTTAAAAAGTTTAGAGAAATCGCTGATGAAGTAGGTGCAATTTTATTTGCAGACATCGCACACATCGCAGGACTAGTCTGTGCAGGTGAGCACCCTAGCCCATTCCCATATGCAGACGTTGTAACAACAACCACACACAAAACACTCGCAGGTCCTCGTGGTGGTATGATTATGACAAACGATGAAGACATTGCTAAGAAAATAAACTCTGCCATCTTCCCCGGTCTTCAAGGTGGACCACTAGTGCATGTCATAGCAGCCAAAGCAGTAGGGTTCAAACATAACCTTTCAGATGAGTGGAAAGTGTATGCAAAACAGGTAAAAGCCAATGCTTCTAAACTTGCTGAAGTACTTGTAGCACGTGGATATGATGTTGTTTCTGGCGGAACAGACAATCACCTCGTACTTGTAAGCTTCCTCGACAAAGACTTCTCAGGTAAAGACGCTGATGCAGCTCTTGGTGCTGCAGGTATCACGGTAAACAAAAACACTGTACCAGGTGAGACTAGAAGTCCATTTGTAACC
>DRQB01000076.1 GCA_011330645.1 Campylobacterota bacterium
CCTATGCTGAATTTGGCACACATCTTGAGATATTGGAACGTTTGCTGGCAAACTATCATAGCCTACTTGAAAGTCAAGGGTACACTGATAAAGCTTTTGTACCACAGAACTATAGACTTAATGAGGGGTTTTTAAGTACGTATGAAAGTATAGAAGTTCACTTAGAAGGGTATTTGAGCCAGTTTGAATTAAAACTTTTAGAGGGTATCTCTAAACAAGTATTACTGAGTATATATTACACGACAAGCAAGTTTAATGTAAAGATGCAAGAGCGTTTTGAGGCTTTAGGGGTAAAACTTCCCAACAACAAGCATATTCATTTTTCACTGAGTGATAAAAAGATACTAGAAACAGAAAAAAATGAGAGTCTACTTGATGCAAATGTATATGCAGTAGAAGAGAGAGAAGAACAGATAGCCATTGCTTTTAGAGAGATAGAGAAAATGGTAAGAAGTGGCATAGAGCCAGAAAAGATAGTACTCATCTTACCTGATGAAAGTTTTAAAGAGCATTTTACACTCTTTGACACCCATAACAACCTAAACTTCGCGATGGGGTATGACTATAGTAACGGACACATCTATAAATCACTCGAAGCACTCTATAGATATTGGCAAAGTAGGGATGATGAGAGCAAGAAGCTGTTAGAGCGTTACGGCTTTAACTTAGAAGAGATAGAAAAAATACCTGCGGGTAAAAAAAGTGAAGTAAGCATCTTTTTTGCTGAAATTGATAGACTTGGACTTCACGATAGTCCTTTGGTAAATGGTGAAAAGAAAGAAAAGTTTAATGAACGTGTTTACGAGAAGTATTTGCACTTCATTAAAGTATTGGAATCAGAAGAACTCACTCTCAAAGAATGGCTCTTTTTATGGCTTAAGTCTCTAAGTAAAGTAACGATGGATGATGTACGAGGTGGACTTGTTACGGTGATGGGTGTACTTGAAACCAGAGGTGTCTGCTTTGAAGGTGTAGTCATCGTAGATTTTAACGAAGGTGTAGTACCTGCTACGTCAAGTAAAGACCAGTTTTTAAACTCACAAGTACGCGCTTTTGCCAACCTACCTACCAAAAATGACAGAGAAGCACTACAAAAGCAGTACTACAAACGATTACTGGAACTTGCAAACCAAGCAAGTATCATCTACAGTACCTCCGACAACAAACTCCCCTCAAAGTTCCTCTATGAACTTGGCTTAGAAAAAGCGCAACAGACACAAGCACAATTTGACCTGCTTTACAATCAACCCTCACAGATAAACGTGCAAGATGCCCCTGTGGTAGAGCACTTTGATGCAGGTGCCATTACATGGTCAGCTTCACGCTTGAAGACTTTTTTAGACTGTAAGCGAAAGTATTACTATAGGTACATTCAAAGATTACAAGCCAAACCAGAAGAAGAGCTAAATGAGGGTGCATTTTTGCATAGCCTTTTAGACCATCTACATAGAGAAAAAGATAGCTTTTCCAGTAAAGAAGAGATGCAAAAAAATATAGATATATTACTAGACAAACTACTTCCTTTTGAAGACTCACAAACAGCCTATAAAAAACTTTTATGGAAAAGTAAATTGAAAGGTTTTGTTGAGAGTCAGATAGCACATTTTAAAGCAGAGTGGAAAGTAGTAGAACGTGAAAAAGAGTTTCAAGGTACTATAGGTGGACTAACGTTCAAAGGGCGCATAGATCGTATAGACCAAAATGCCACACGTACTTTGGTACTAGACTACAAAAGTGGAAGTACCAAAGAAGCTCAGAAGACAAGAAACCTAGAAAGTCTTAATGACTTACAGATGAGTATCTACCATCAAATGTTAAAAGAGAAGTATCAAAACATCAACCTAGCATTTGTCAAACTTTTTGAAAACGGAGAGATAGAAGAGATAACAGCACTTGAAGAGAAAAATGAACGTTTATCAGAAGTCATAGTAGAATTGAAACAAACTAAAAGTTTTGTAGCAGAAAAAACGGAAGACCTACAGAAGTGTAAATATTGTGAATTTACTTTAATGTGTGGAAGAGGAGATTATCTATGAGTTTTAAACCTTTTTTAGCCCTCTCAGCCGCCGCAGGTTCAGGTAAAACTTTTGCACTTTCTGTGCGTTATATTTCACTCCTTTTTATGGGAGAGTCGCCGTCTGGTATATTGGCTGCGACATTTACGAACAAGGCTGCAGCAGAGATGCGTCAGAGGGTGGTGGATTCTTTGCGTAACCTTGGGGAGAATGAAGCCTTTTTAGAGGCTGTCTTAGTAGAGACAGGGCTAGGTAGAGAGGAGTTGTTTACGAAGCAGCCAGAGGTACTGGCTCGATTTCTTTCGCATACCTCTTACATTGTGACATTAGATAGCTTTTTTTCTAGCATATTGCGTTCTGCTTCTTTGGAGTTGGGGTTGGAGCCTGACTTTGTGACTAAAGAGCAGGGTACAGATGAACTGGAGAAACACTTTTTAGATGAAGTGCAAGCCAATGGACTACTTTCTAACCTTGTCAAACTGGCTATGGACATAGAAGACAAGCGTTTTGGGAAGATCTTTGACTTGATGCAAAACTTTTATAAGGTGGATCCTTTACTGCCAGAGCAAAATAAGAGTAGTGTTGTCTTGGCTAAACAAGAAGAAGCTTGTGAAGTACTACGAATAAAGATGATAAAAGCACTCACTGATGCAGGGGCAACTGCACGGTGTATGAAGCAGTTTGAAACAAAGAGTATTAAAGAGTTGTTTGCCAAGTCACTCTTTGAAAAAGAGACTTTAGGGGAACATAGCTGGTATAAAAAAGTAGCCAATGACGAGATAGAAGGACTTTATGCATACTTGAAAATAGAACTGGCAAAATGGGCAGAAGCCAGAGAATCGATAGTGTTAGAAAATCTTTTTAACATCTATGCCTACTACAGAAATGCCAATATTACCAATGCCAAGAGTTCAGGTGTATTGAGCTTTGATGATTTGACATATTTTACCTATAGGCTCTTGCATGAGAGTATCAGCAAAGAATTTTTGTACTTTAAGATAGACTCGAAGTTTAAACACATACTGCTCGATGAATTTCAAGATACCTCTACTTTACAGTTTTTACTCCTGAAACCATTGATAGATGAAATCTTTGCAGGTTCAGGGCAGAGTGAATTTAGAAGCTTCTTTTATGTGGGTGATACCAAGCAGTCACTCTATCGTTTTCGTGGTGGGGTAGAAGAACTGTTTGACAAGGTAGCGCATGACTATGGGGTAGAGATACTACCGATGGACACCAACTACCGAAGTAGTAAAAATGTAGTGGAGCAGGTGAACCGTTGGTTTGAGCCTACAATGCAGGGGTATGTGCCTCAAAAGAGTAGGGATGGGGCATCTGAGGGCTATGTGGAAGTAGTTGAGTCTGAAGAGCTTATAGACGAAGCGGTAAAACAAGCCAAGAGACTTTTAGACTTGGGTGTAAACGTAGATGACATAGCATTTTTAGTCAGTACCAATAAAGATGGACAGACGCTGCAAGAGGCATGCCAGCATGAGGGGATAGAAACTTTACTAAAGACTTCCTCTTCACTTAAAAATATGCCTCGTATTGCAGCTTTGGTGGCTATGACAGAGTATTTGTTCTTTGGAGAGAAGATAGATGCACAAGCGATGTTGAACAATGTAGGAAAAACACTGGAGGAGGTAGATGTCTCTTGGTTCTCTGCGTTTATGTCTCCTTTACAAGTAGTAGATAAGTTGGTGCGTGAGTTTGGTTACTTTGATGAAGACTTAAATGTGTTGAAGCTTTTGGAGTTTGCCTCCAATTACAGTGATGTTCCTGCGTTTGTAGAGGAGTTTCATACCTCTAGCATCGCCGTAGCTTCCAATACTGTGCATGGTGCGAAGATTATGACGATACATGGCTCTAAAGGCTTGGAATTTGAGTATGTGATACTCTTAGATAAATTGACACGGAAGAATAGCGATAAGTCAGCACTTTTGTACCATTATGATGAGAACTTGTATATAGATAAAATACTTTACCGTACTAAAGGCAGAGAAAATTTTGACAGTGACTATGCTCAAATCATGGAGGAGCGTAAAATTTCATCCGCTAAAGACAGTATGAATGTGCTCTATGTGGCACTCACTCGTGCTGTTGAGGGAATGATAGTGATTCGTAAGCCTAAAGACTCACTCTTTGATGCTTTGGGTATGGAGGTGATGTCTGTGGGTGGGCTTCAACAGGCTCAGCCAACATCTTCTGTTCCTGAGCCTGTTGAAGGAGTTGATGGCAAGATTACGATAACAAATTATGGTACACAAGATACTCCTACACAAGAGGACGAAGAAGAGAAAGACTATGAAGCCATTCTTTTTGGTACGGCGTTACACTATACTTTAGAGATGTTAGGTAGTTTTGATAAAGAGAGTCTCCATGTCGCGATGATGGCGGTACAGAACAGATATGGGCAACAACTCTTAAAAGAGAGTATGGATGAGATAGAAAAACGAGTAAGCCTGCTTATTGCCAATGCGTCATTTCAGGCATTGTTACAAGGTGCAAAGATACGTAAAGAGCAGTCGCTCTCTTATGAGGGAGAACTCAAGCAGATAGATTTACTTTTGGAATATGAAGAGCACACTCTAGTCATTGACTATAAAAGTTCTAAAAAATATGGCTTGAAACATCAGAAGCAAGTAGGCTATTATAGAAAAGCGATTGCAGATATTACGGGGAAGAGAACGGAGGGGATGATAATTTACTTGACAAATGAAGGAA
>DRQB01000077.1 GCA_011330645.1 Campylobacterota bacterium
CAGAGGTGCCATAGCAGCAGACGGTAAGACAGGAGATGGTTCAGGACTTTTACTCTCTCTTCCTAAATCATTTTTTGCCAAAGATGCTCAGGCAAATGGTGTAACACTTCCTGAGACTTACGCTGTAGCGATGGTGTTTTCTAACAATGCTACAGATTTTGATGTTATCAACAACGTGTGTGAAAACAATGGCTTGAATGTACTTTACACACGTACTGTTCCAGTAGATACCAACGCACTTGGAGAGCAGGCACTTGCATCACTTCCAACCATGAAACAAGTGTTTGTTGCCCCTACCAATGAAGATGCTGCAAAACGTTTTGAAGCACTGGTATATCTTTCTCGTAAAGAGATAGAAGCAGAACTTATGAATGATGAAACGTTTTACATTCCTTCATTCTCTACTTCAGTGGTGTCATACAAAGGGCTTGTGATGCCTACACACATTAAAGAGTTTTATAAAGACTTGGCAAACCCAGACTTTGAGATCTCTTTTTGTTTGTTCCATCAACGTTTTTCTACCAATACTTTGCCACAATGGAAACTTGCACAACCATTTAGAATGATAGCTCACAATGGTGAGATAAATTCAGTTACAGCCAACCGTTTCAACGTGGCAGCCAAAATGGCAGCAGCGAAGTCTGATGTCTTTACGGATGAAGAGATGAACAGACTTAAAAATGTCATCCAAAAAGGGATGTCTGACTCAGCGAGTTTAGATAACTTTATGGAGTTCTTACGTGTCAATGGTGTAGACTTCTTCAAAGCGGCTCGTTCACTCATCCCTGCACCTTGGCACAATGCCCCACATATGGATGCTGACCTTAGAGCCTTTTATGAGTATGCAAGTACCTGTTTTGAGCCATGGGACGGACCAGCAGCTGTAAGTATGACAGATGGTCGTTACATCGGTTGTGTGATAGACAGAAATGGACTTAGACCTTCTAAGTACATCAGAACAACAGATAATAGACTGCTTATCTCCTCTGAGTATGGGGTACTTGAAGTACCTGAAGATGAGATTGTTGAGCGTGGACGTTTACAGTCTGGTGAGATGATGGGGATAGACCTTCAAGAAGGGAAAGTACTTAAGACATCAGATATCGATGACCATATTAAAGCAACACACCCTTATGACAAATGGCTAGGTAAAAACATGTCTTACCTCCAAGAGTTTGTGCCAAATACAGATGTAGAGTCTTGTGATACTGTATATGGTGACATGCAGGCAAAACAGCGTTACTTTAACTACACAACTGAGGTGTTAAGAGAAATCATCAGACCTATGATAGCTGAAGGTAAAGAGACTACAGGTGCTATGGGTGATGATACCCCAATCGCAGCTTTCTCAACCGAACAGCGTAATTTTACAGACTTCTTTAAACAGAAATTCGCACAAGTAACCAACCCACCGATAGACCCTATCCGTGAAAAAACAGTGATGAGTCTAAACACAGGGTTTGGTGAACAGCAAAATATACTAGCAGATGATGAAGCGCATGCAAAACGTCTTAAAACAGTCTTGCCGGTAATGTCTGCACAGAAGTTCTGCCTGCTTCAAGAGTTTGGTAACCCAGAGAATGAAAAGTATGACCCAAGTTATAAAGTAGGGAAGTACGACACTATCTACACAACTGACCTCAAAGGAAGTCTTGATGCACTCATTGCTAAAATCATTACAGATGTAAGAGACAATGGCGTAAGAACTATTATTCTTGATGATAGAAGTTTAGATGAAAATACTAAAGCCATCCCTATGCTTATGGCAGTAGGACGTTTAAGTCAAGACCTGTTAGATGCAGACTTAAGACATTTAAGCAGTATCGTTGCAGCTACAGGTGAGGTATTTGACCCACACTCAGCAGCTACCATGATAAGTTTTGGTGCAGCAGCTATCTTCCCATACCTTCTCTACTTTACAGTCGAAGAATTGGAAAAAGAGAATGTTAAAAGCACTGAAGAGATGCAAGCACTTCTTAAACGATTTAGACGTGCGATGGGTGCTGGGCTTATGAAGATTATGTCTAAGATGGGTATCTCAACTATTTCGTCATACAGAAACTCTAGACTCTTTGATGTGATAGGCTTGAGTTCTGAGATAGTAAATGACTGTTTTTCTGGAACTACAGGACTGCTTAACGGTCTAGGGTATGAAGACATTGATGTGCGTCTAAACACTGCACATCAACGTGCCTTTACCACAGCCTTTGAAGGTAAGAAAAATGCACTTTACAAAGGTGGATTCTACAAGTATAGACGTGGAGAAGAGTTCCATGACTTCTCTCGTCCTACCATTTCAGCTATCCAAAAAGCGGCAGAGTCTGGAAAAGCAGAAGATTATGAAGAAGTTAAAAAACTTGTTAATGAGCGTGATAAAAAGTTCATTCGTGATTTCTATCAGCTTAAGAGCGACAGAAAATCTATCAGCATAGATGAAGTAGAACCATTGAGCGCTATCTTTAAACGTTTCTCAACTGCTGCGATGTCTATGGGGTCTATCTCTCAAGAGGCACATGAGACATTGGCAGTGGCTATGAACCAGATAGGTGCAAAGTCAAACTCAGGTGAGGGTGGAGAAGACCCTGCACGCTATGGTACAGAGAAGAATTCTAGCATCAAGCAAGTGGCATCTGGACGTTTTGGTGTGACACCAGAGTATTTACGCTCTGCAACAGAGATACAGATAAAAGTAGCACAAGGTGCAAAACCAGGTGAGGGTGGACAGCTTCCAGGAAGCAAAGTATCACCTCTTATTGCAGAACTTAGATTTACG